>DATEIF010000136.1:0-7658 GCA_035279205.1 Vineibacter sp. | reverse complement strand
CCCTAACCTCCGCAGCGACCGACGCCGGCACGCGCACGGGCATGTCGAGCAGCATCTGGGCGAAGGCCTTGGCCAGCGGGTCGGCCTTGATCGAGGCCATGCCGCCGCCGCCCAGCGCCTCGCGCAGCAGGAAGTTGAAGCCGCCGATGCCGGGCAGGCGCCAGCGCGTCACCTTGCCCTTGATGCGATGCGCGAACCACTGCGCCACCGCCTCTTCCGTCACCTCGGCATCGAGGATCGCCTCGTAGGCGGGCTTGCGCGCGAAGATGCCGATGTTGGCGTTGTCGCCCTTGTCACCCGATCGGCCATAGGCCAACGCCACCAGCGGCACTGTCTCGCTCGCTGCGTTGGGACCGGTCGACGGCAGCTTGGGCGCCGCCGGCGCTTCGGCCGGCAGCAGGCCGGCATGGAAGCCGCCGGCGGGCGCGGCCGGCTCGACCGCGATGCTGCGGCCATCGATCTCGACCGTCACCGGCACCATCGCCTTGGGCACCAGGCACGAGAACATGCGGATCACCGGTGACGGCGCCACGCGGCCGGCGCCGAACGAGCCCGACATGCCCACGACGCCGCCGGTGGCCATGGGCGCGATCTCGCGGCCCAGCAGGCTCAGCGCTTCCTTCTGGTCATGGCGCGCCGCGATCTTGACCACCACCTCGCGCGCATCGACCGCCCGGCTGTGTGGTCCGTAGGTGTCCTCGCCGCCGATCACCTCGATGCTCACCTCGCGGTAGTCGCCAAGGTTCTTCTCGCGGAACATACGGCGCGTCTTCTTGATGATCATCTCGGCGCTGTGGCGGCCCTTGGCCACCGCGTCGATGCCGCTCAGCATGAAGACCGAGGCGAACTTGTAGCCGTCCGGCCAGGTCGTCGACACCTTGTAGCTGTCGGTCGGCGGCCGGCCCTTCACGCCCGAGACACGCACCTTGTCCTTGCCGACCTGCTCGTAGCGCGCGTTGGTGAAGTCGCAGGCGACGTCGGGCACCATGTAGGCGCGCGGATCGCCAATCTCGTAGAGCATCTGCTCGGCCACCGTGGCGGTGGTGATCAGGCCACCGGTGCCGTCGGGCTTGGACAGCACGAAGCTGCCGTCCTCGGACACCTCGGCGATCGGGAAGCCCATGTTGTCGTAGTCCGGCACCAGGCGCCAATCCGTGAAATTGCCGCCGTTACACTGCGCGCCGCATTCCAGGATGTGGCCGGCGAGCGTGCCTGATGCGAGCCGGTCGAAATCCTCGAGCGTCCAGCCGAACTCGTGGATCAGCGGGCCCAGGGTCACGGCGGAGTCCACACAGCGTCCGGTGATCACCACGTCGGCGCCTTCGGCCAGCGCGCGGGCGATGGGGAAGCCGCCGAGATAGGCGTTCATGCTGGTGATCTTCGCCGGCAGCGGTGCCTCGCCATCCATCTCCTTGACGCCGGCGTCGCGGAACGTCTGCACCTGCGGCATCAGCTCGTCGCCCAGCACCAGCGCCACCTTCAGCGTCACGCCGGCCGCTTCGCAGGCCTTGAGCACCGCGTCGCGACAGGCCTGCGGGTTCACGCCGCCGGCATTGGTGATGACCTTGATCTTCTTGTCGGCGATCTCGCGCGCCAGCGGCGCCACGACAGCGGTGGCGAAATCGGTCGCATAGCCTGCCTGCGGATTGCGCATCTTCTGCGCCGCCATGATCGACATGGTGACTTCGGCGAGATAGTCGCTGACCAGATAGTCGATGTTGCCGTGGCGCACGAGCTGGATGGCCGCCGTCTCCGTGTCGCCCCAGAAACCCGAACTGCCGCCGATGCGCACCGTCTTCTTCGCCATGCTCACGCCTCCCGACTCTTCCCGCCTTTTTTAGCGCCTTTCGACCGCCCGCCAAAAGCCGGCGCCGGCTGCCCGAGCCGCCATGCGACCCCGGCCAGCAGCATGTCGAGATTGCGTTCGAACTGCCGCTCGACATGGGCGGGGCCGAGCCACTGGCCGGCGCGGGCGACATACGGCAGTCGCCCGGCATCGACGCCGCGCTCGACCAGGGCCTCCTCGCGCGCGCCGCGCACGGCGATGTCGGCCAGCGCCGCGCCGTTGGCGAACGCACCGACACCGCGGAAGATGTCGGCCGCCACGTCGATGCGCACCCCGGCGCCAGCCAGCACCGCGATCACCCGCTCGACGAAGCGCAGTGCCGCCTCGGTGTTGAAGCGCCGGGTGGCCAGCAGCACGAACGCCTCGGGATGCCGGCGCGCCACCGCGACGTAGCGGCGCGCCACGTCGCGCAACCAGGCAATCACGTCGGATACATCGGCCGGCAACTCGACCTCGGTGATCAGCCGCTCGGCGACCGCGTCGAGCAGCGCCGTCCGGCTGGGGAAGTGGTGGTACAACGCCATCGCCTCGACGCCCAGCGCCTGGCCCAGCTTGCGCGTGCTGAACGTCGCCAGGCCCCCGCCGTCGATCAGGCGCAGCGCCGCATCGACGATCGCCGCCGGCGTCAGGGGTTCGCCCTGCCCCCGGGCTGTGGTTCGTGCCGTTCTCATGCTTGTTACTTTACGGCGTAAGGTCGGCATGGCAATTGACCTTACACTGTAAAGTAAAGGGAGGCCAATCGTGTCACTGTCTGCCGGAGAAGACTCCAAGCTCGTCGAGGCCGTGGAGGCGGCGGGCTGGACCGACCTGTTCCACGCTTGTCCGCCGGACCTGGCCGCGGGGCTGGGTATGTCCATCGTCGAGGAGAAAGGCGTCGCCACCGCGATCGCCAGCCGCATCCCTGTCGCCATGTTCAACCGATCCTTCGGCTGGCTGGACGTTGCGGCCTGGGAGACGGCGCTGAAGAGCCACCGCATCAGCGGCGCCGCCGACTACTTCCTGCAGCCGCCGCCTTATGGCGACGCCACGTTCGCGGTCTGGGCCGGCGCCGCCGGCCTGGTCAGGCGCAGCCGCTGGGCCAAGATGATCCGCGGCCGCGAGGCGCCGCCTGAGGCGCCCACCAGCCTGCGCATTACCGACGCCGGGCCACGCCATGCCGAAGACTTCGCCGCGGCTGCATTGGGCGGCTTCGGCATGCCGCCGGCGCTTGCACCGTGGCTGGCGGCATTGGCGCATCGGCCGGGCTGGCGCACCTACGTCGGCTGGGACGGCGAGGTGCCGGTGAGTGCCGCGGCACTGCGCATCACCGCCGACACCGCCTGGTGCGGCCTCGGCGCGACCCTGCCGGCGCATCGCAACCGCGGCGGCCAGAGCGCGCTCTTCGCGCGCCGCATCGCCGATGCGCTGGATGCCGGCTGCCGCGCGATCGTCACCGAGACCGGCGAGGATACCCCGCAGGCACCAAACCCGTCCTATCGCAACATGCTGCGCGCCGGCTTCCGTCTGGCCCACTTCCGCGAGAACTGGGCTCCGACCGCCCAGGCACCCGCGCCGGGATGAGGGCGCGTTAGCGCCTCACCTGCGAGCGGGAAGGGGCCGTTGAACCGCGAATGCGCTCTCATGCTGGCCTCGTATCCTTTCGGCTACCTCGTCCGTCTTTGGTGGTTGGCTCAAAGCGGGAAACCAAGATGGCAGACGAAATTGTCTTCTATACAAACCCGATGTCGCGCGGGCGTGTCGTGCGCTGGATGCTGGAGGAACTTGGCATGCCCTACCGCACGGAGGTGCTCGAGTACGGCACCACCATGAAGGCGCCATCGTATCTGGCCATCAATCCCATGGGGAAGGTACCGTCGATACGGCACGGCGAGACCGTCGTGACCGAGGCCGCCGCCATCTGCACCTATCTGGCCGATGCCTTCCCGCAAGCCAGGCTCGCGCCACCGCCGGAGAGCAGGCTTCGCGGTCCCTACTACCGATGGCTGTTCTTCGCCGCCGGACCCGTCGAGCAGGCGATCAGCGTCAAGGCCTGCGGGTGGGTTACGCCGTCAGAACGGCGTGGCATGGTGGGTTTCGGAACGCTCGAGGACGTGCTCAACACGATCGAGGCTGTGCTCGACGGCCGTGACTGTCTCGTCGGCGACAGCTTCACGGCTGCCGACCTCTATCTGGGGGCGCATCTCGCCTGGGGCATGCAGATCGGCGCGTTCGAGACGCGGCCGGCGTTCGAGACCTACGCCGGGCGCCTGTACAGTCGCAGCGCCGCGATCCGTGCCAAGGAGATCGATGACAGCATCATCGCGGGCCGACAGGCCGCCAATCCTGAGCCGGCAAACTAACGTCTCAGGAACTCCTTCCAGCGCAGGCCGACAGCTCAGGCGCCGGGCTGAATTATCCTCTCCCGCGAGCGGGAGAGGAAGGGGCCTATCGTGCGCAGCACGATGGGAAGGTGAGGGCACACGGACGCGGTGCCTTGTCCTTAATCCCTCACCCGTCGGGCGCTACGCGCCCGCCGACCTCTCCCGCTCGCGGGAGAGGTGAAGATCACCCGCGCTTGCGGTTGATGAACGCCGCCATCTTTTCCGTGTGCTCGCCCGTCGTCACCGACTGCGCGAACGAGTCGATGCCGGCCTGGATGGCGCCCGACAGCGGCAGTTCCTCCCAGCGCCGCATCAGCGCCTTCTGGGCGCGGACCGCCTTGGGCGTGCCCTCCAGAATCGACGCAACGCAGCGGTCCACCGCGGCGGCAATCTCCGACGTCTTGGCGACCTCCTCGAGGAAGCCCCAGGCCTCGGCCTTGCGCGCGCCGATGTTCTCCGCGGCCAGCAGCAGCCACGACGTGTGGCCCCAGCCGATCAGGCGCGGCAGCAGCGCCGCCTCGATCACCGAAGGGATGCCGACCCTGACCTCGGGCATGCCGAAGGCGGCGCTCTCGGTGGCGATGCGGATATCGCAGGCGGCCGCCACCTCCAGGCCAGCGCCCAGGGTGTAGCCCTCGAGCCGGGCGATCACCGGCACCGGACAGTCGCGGATCGCCTGGCAAAGCTTGTGGATGTGGGTGATGAAGGCGCGGCCCTCGTCGGCCGCCTTCAGCGCGGCCATGTGCTTGATGTCAGCGCCGCCGATGAACGCCTTGCCGCCGGCGCCGCTGAACACCACGACACGCACCTGCTCGTCGCGCGAGAGTTCCGCAAAGGCGCTGATCAGGTCATCAAGCGCCGGCGGATTGACGACGTTGAGCCGCCGCGCATTGTCGAACACCACATGGGCCACGGTGCCGCCGTTGCGAACCTCGCGGACGATCTCGACCTTGTGCTCTGCCACCACCGCACTCCCCGCGTATCCGCAGGGCGGAAATCGACACGGCTTCCGTCCCTGCACCTTTTCCCGTAATACAGCGCAAACATTGGTTCACAAGAGGATTTGTCGTGCCCGACACGCTGCTGGCCCCGGATCTGTCGGGCTACAAGCTCTACGACCCGAGCGATCCGTTCGAAGATTATGTCGGGCCGATCTACTATCGCCGGCAGGACGACGGCATTCATTGCGTGATGCCGACCGAGGATCGCCACGCCAACGGCGGCGGCGTGCTGCATGGCGGCGTGCTGCTGACCTTCGCCGACTACGCGCTGTGCTCGGCGGCGGGCTACGCCGCGTCCGGCGGCAAGATGCCGGGCAGCTTCGCCATGACCTTGAGCCTGTCGGTGCAGTTCCTCGCCGGCGGCCAGATCGGACCGGCCATCGAGTCGATGGGCGAGGCCACGCAGGTCACCGGGCGGCTCGCCTTCGTGCGCGGCTCCGTCACCCAGCAGGGACGCCGGCTCGCGACCTATAGCGGTGTGTGCCGCCACGTCGCGCGCGACAAGGCGATGGGGCGGCGCGCCGACAACGGGCTTGCCGTTGTGCCGGGCGGCACGCGCCCGCCGGGACCTCCCGCCGACGTACCGGTGCCCGCGGGCTATGCGCCGGTGCTGCGGCCCAGCCCCTTCACCACGCTGCTGGGCCCGACCTTCTATCGCCAGGCCGGCGAGCAGGTACACGTGCTGCAGCCGACCTTCCCCTACATGCAGAACTCGGGCGCCTCGTTCCACGGCGGCATGCTGATGACGTTCGCCGACAATGCGCTGTGCACCAGCATCACGGCCAACACCGGCAAGGCGCCCTACACCGCGACCTTCTCGGCCGAGTTCCTGTCCGGCAGCAGCAACCTCGACGCACCGCTGGAGTCGACCGTCGACCTCGCCCGCGTCACGCGCTCGCTCGGCTTCACCACGGGCCTGGTGACCCAGGCCGGCAAGACGCTGCTGAGCTACAGTGCCGCCGTCGCGCTAAAGGACTGGGACGGCGTCAAGCAGGGCGGCTAGCTGCAATCTTCCCTTCCCCGCTTGCGGGGAAGGTGGCCGCAGGCCGGATGGGGAGCGCACGTGGTCTCAGTTACCAAGATCACCGCGGCTCCCCTCCGCCCACCGACGTTTCGACGCTTCGCGTCAAAACGTCGTATCGGGGCACCTCCTCACTGCGTGGGGAGGACAACCACCATCGGTTGATCACCGGCACCGGAATCGCGCGGCGCCACAATCCCGCCCTACCGCCACCCCGGGTTCGCCGAAAATGCGGCGCGACAATCCCGCCGTCTAAAAAGACATCGGGAGGCATCGATATGGCAGTCTCGGGCTTTCTGCGCCGATGGGCGCCGTTCGCGTTCGCCGCAACCGCACTGGCCGTTCTCTCACCGCCCTCGTTCGCCGTCGATCCGGGTGTGGCCGACTACCGGTTTTCACAGCCCTACACCCACGGCAACCTCACGATCTTCCTGGTCCACGGCAAGCCGGGCCTGGCGGGCAAAACACCGATTACCCTGCAGGAGGCGTTGCAACAGGGCGTCGTCCGCGTGATCGAAACCGGCAGCGTCAACCAGCTCGAGGTCGAGAACCTGGGCGGCGATGCCGTGTTCATCCAGTCCGGCGATATCGTCAAAGGCGGCAAGCAGGACCGCGTCTTGTCGGTCGACCTGATCCTGCCGCCGCATTCGGGCAAGGTGTCGATCGCCTCGTTCTGCGTCGAGCAGGGCCGCTGGTCACCACGCGACAAGGAGGATGCGAAGACCTTCAGCCGCTCGGCCGACAGGCTGCCGTCGCGCGACATCAAGGTCGCCGCCAACGCACCGCTGATGGCGCCGAGCGAGCCCACGTCGTCGCCACCGCCGCCCGATGGACGGCGGATGCCGCAGCAACGATCCGATGCTGCCGTCGGCAGTGCCCAGGGCAAGGTCTGGCGCGGCGTCGCCGACATGCAGGAGAAGCTCAAGCGCAATGTCGGCACTACGGTCGCCGCGCCGCAATCCGCATCGAGCCTGCAACTCTCGATGGAAAACGAGAAGCTGAAGCAGGCGACGGAAGCCTATGTCGCGGCGCTGAAGGACGCCATCGACAAGGAGCCGGACGCGATCGGCTTCGTGTTCGCCATCAACGGCCAGATCAACAGTGCCGACGTCTATGGCGCGCCGGCGCTGTTCCGCAAGATGTGGCCCAAGCTGCTGCAGGCCAGCGTCGTCGAGGCGATTGCCGAGCGCAAGGAAGGAACACCGGCCGACATGCCCACGGTCGAGGCGGTGCGCCGCTTCATGGCCGACGCCGAAGCCGGCAAGCGGGCCGACCGCCAGGTCGGCGACGGCGTCACCATCCAGACGCGCGATGCCGAGAAGGCACAGTTCCTGGAGTCGCGTGCCAAGCCAGCCAGCGGCTACGTCCACCGCAGCTACGTCGCGAAGTAGACCCCTTCCCCGCTTGCGGGGAAGGTGGCCGAAGGCCGG
>DATEIF010000135.1:0-2333 GCA_035279205.1 Vineibacter sp. | reverse complement strand
CGCACGAGCGCCATGACCATGTAAGCCGTGCCGTTGGCCTCCAGGAAATCATAGACGTCGACAATCCCTGGAGCATCGTCCAGCCTTGCCAGCGTCTTGGCCTCATCGAGAAAACGCTCGCGGCCCCACTGGAAATCGTCGGCCGCTTTTGCCGTTCGGGGCAAAACCGTCAAGCCGCCGAGCCGCTTGGCGCAGCTTGTCGGCAGGTACTCCTTGATTGCAACGTCACGTCCCAATCGCGTGTCGCGCGCACGATAGGTAATACCGAAGCCACCCTGGCCCAGCACCTCGACAATCTCGTACTTGGCGATCACCGTGCCGGCCGGCAGCACACCAAACGGATCGCCGTCGTCGGACTGCAGCTGCGTGGGAGATCCCGTCAGACGATCGTCCCCCCTCATTTACCGCAACAATGGTCCAACAACCATTGGTTTGGCGCAAGGCGACGATTTACTTCCCGATACAGAAATCGCGGAAGATTACGTCCAGCAGGTCTTCCACGCCGACACGGCCGGTGATCCGGCCCACCGCCCGCGCGGCCAGCCGCACGTCCTCAGCCATCAGTTCCGCCGGCATATCGCGCCCGGGTGCCGCCAGCGCCCGGTCAAGGGCGGCCAGGCACTGCGCGAGCGCTTCGCGATGGCGGGCGCGGGTCAGGGGCGGCGGCGCCAGCATGCGATCCAGAGGCACTGCGGCCCCGTCGTCGCCGGACGGCGCATCGCCCAGCATCGCGGCCACCGTAGCGCCCAGCCGCTTCAGCAGGGCCGGCATGCCGTCGCCGGTTCGGGCGGACACCGCGATCGGGGCCTGACGGCCCGCGATATGATCGCCGGTCAGGGCATCGCGGTCCGCCAATAGGTCGATCTTGTTGATCACGATGAGATCGGTCGATGGCTGCCAGGTCGCGAGCGCGGCGCGTGCCGTGTCGGCCAGCGCCGCCCAGTCCGCAGGCTGCCCTTCTCGTTCCACCGCCGGAACCACCAGCAGCCGCAAGTCGGCATTATCGGCCCGCGCGCGGGCGCGGCGCACGCCTTCCACCTCGAGCGGATCGACCGTCTCGCGCAAGCCCGCCGTGTCGGCAACGGTAACGGGATAGCCGTCGAGATCGAGATGGACCTCGATCACATCGCGGGTCGTGCCGGCGATGGTCGAGACGATGGCCGCCTCGCGCTGCGCGATCAGATTGAGCAGCGATGACTTGCCGGCATTGGGCGGACCGATGATGGCAATCACCACGCCATCGCGCAGCCGCTCGCCGCGCCGGTCGTCCAGGTGGCCGGCGATCGCGTCCCGCAGCGCCATCAGATCAGGCCGCACCGTCTCGGCGATACCCTGCGGCAGATCTTCGTCGGGAAAGTCGATATCCGCTTCCAGATGCGCCAGCGCCCGCAGCAATGTCGTGCGCCAGTCCTCGTACAGCTGTCCCAGCGCACCCTCGACCTGGCGCAACGCCTGGCGCCGCTGGGCTGCCGTCTCGGCACTCACCAGATCGGCGATTCCTTCGGCGGCGGTCAGATCGAGCTTGCCGTGCTCGAAGGCGCGGCGCGTGAACTCCCCTGGTTCGGCCAGCCGGCAGAAGGGCAGGCGACCGATCGCTGTCAACGCCGCATCGATGACGGCGCGGCCGCCATGAAGATGGAACTCGGCGACACCTTCTCCCGTATAGGACCGTGGCGCCACGAAACGCATGGCCAAGCCGCGATCGATCACTTCCCCAGTCACCGGATCCAGGAACGGTCGCAACACGGGCTGCCGCGGCGCCGGCAGCGCCGGATCCCGCGCCGAACCGCCGCGGGCAAAGGCACCCGGTTCGGTGAGGAAGACGAAAGCATCGTCAACGCGCGGGCCCGACAGCCGGATCACCGCCACGCCCGCGCCACCGCGGCGCGCCGGCAACGCCGACGCCAGGGCATAGATCGTATCGCTCACCGCGTTCATCAGCGCGCGATACTATGGGCAACGCCGGCTGTCACCCCGAGGGATGACGGAGACGTGCCGGTCGTTATTGCTTGGGCTTGGGATCCGCAGCGGGGGTCGGCAACGGGACCGGGGCCGCGCTCGGCGTCTTGGCCGCCGGTGCCGCCGGACCCTTGGCCGCTACCCCTGATGCGCCGGCCGCGACGCCGGATGCCGTGATGCACGTCTTGATCTTGTCGTACACCGCCTTCTTGAGGACCTTCTTCTTCAACAAGTCCTCGGGCGTCGCATAGGGACGCGCCTTGACGATCGCATTGGCACGCTGAACGCCGATCTGCGGCAGCTTTTTCAGGTTGTCCGTCGACGCGGCGTTGACGTCGACTTTTTCGTCCGGGCAGGTCGTGGCCTGGGCCGGT
>DATEIF010000134.1:0-30884 GCA_035279205.1 Vineibacter sp. | reverse complement strand
CTCACCGAGAAAGACGACGGCCTTCATGGGGTTCCTCCTTGATTTTTTGCCTCTCCCTTGAGCGGGAGAGATCGACGAGCGCGTACCGCTCGGCGGGTGAGGGGTTACACACCTCGTCCTTGGGCCCTCACCCTCCCATTTGCGCTTCGCGCAATGGGCCCCTCCCTCTCCCGCTTGCGGGAGAGGGCTAACGACGCACCAGCTGGCCGGGCAGCTCGCCGGTGTGCTGGTCGGCCTGCAGCGTCTCGACGCCGGATACGAAGATGTGGCGGTAGCCCTCGGCCTTCTGCACCAGGCGCTTGCCGCCGGCGGGCAGGTCGTAGACCACCTCGGGTGCCCGCAGGCGCAGGCGATCGAAGTCGATGACGTTGATGTCGGCCTTGTAGCCTGGCGCCAGCAGGCCACGGTCGGCAAGCCCGTAGGCCAGCGCTGCCTCGCGCGTCTGCTTGTGCACCAGGAACTCCAGCGCCAGGCGCGGCCCGCGTGTGCGATCCCGCCCCCAGTGGGTCAGCAGGTAGGTCGGGGCGCCGGCATCGCAGATGACGCCGACATGGGCGCCGCCATCGGCGACACCCAGCACACAGGCGTCGTCGGTCAGCATCGTGTGCACGACATCGAGGTTGCCGCCGCAGTAGTTCTCGAACGGATGCAGCAGCAGGCCGGTGCCGCCGTCCGCCATCATCAGCTCCAGCGCCAGCGCGCGCGGATCGATGCCGCGCGCGGCGGCCAGCGCCGTCACGCTGCTCGACGGCTCGGGCTCATAGTCGAGACCGCCAGCGGTCAGCGGAAAGGCCTTCGACAGCTCGGCGGCGAAGATCGAGGCGGCGCCTTCGGGCGCCGGCGCGATCAACCGCTGCCGCAGGTCGGCGTCGCCAGCCAGGCGCTGGTAGCGTTCCGCCGCCGACAGCTTTTGCAGCGACGCCCACACCGGGTGGGCCGAGAACGGGTTGACCGTGGTGTCCAGCCCCAGCAACACGCCGATCGGCCGGCAGCCGACCTGGGCGTTGGCCTGGAGGCCAGCGGCGCGCGCGGCGCGGATCTGGTCCAGCGTCTGGCGCCACAGGTCGGGCGTTCGGTTGACCTGCACCAGCAGGCATGACAGCGGCCGGCGCGCGATCTCCGCCGCCGCGCGCAGCGCCTCGAACTCGCCAGGTCCGAAATCGGAGTTCACCTCCAGCACGCCGCGGCCGGCGCGATTCATGGCGCGGGCCAGCGCGAAAAGCTCCGGCTCCCGCGCGCTGAGGCTAGGCGTCAGGCGGCCATCGCGCGCGCGGTGCTTGGTGGTGCGCGACGTGGTGAACCCGAGGGCGCCTGATAGCAGCGACTCCTCCAGCAGCGCCGCCATGCGGGCCAGCTCATCCTCGGTCGGCGTCTGGGCGTGATCGGCACCGCGGTCGCCCATGACGTAGAAGCGCAGCGCCGCGTGCGGCACCTGGGCGCCGATGTCGATGGCACGCGGCATCGCCGCCAGCGCGTCCATGTATTGCGGAAAGCTCTCCCAGGTGAACGGCACGCCCTCGGACAGCACCGAGCCGGGGATGTCCTCGACGCCTTCCATCAGGTTGATCAGGTAGTCGGTGCTGCCCGGCCGCACCGGCGCGAAGCCGACGCCGCAGTTGCCGAACACCGCCGTGGTCACGCCGTGCCACGACGAGGGCGTCAGGTAGGGGTCCCACGTCGCCTGGCCGTCATAGTGGGTATGGATGTCGACGAAGCCCGGGGTCACCAGCAGGCCGTCGGCATCGATCTCGCGCCGCGCCGGCCCCAGCTTGCCGCCAACCGCCACGATCCGGCCATTCGCCACCGCCACGTCGGCGGTGCGTGCCGGCGCGCCGCTGCCGTCGATCACCCTGCCGCCCCGAATCACCAGATCATGCATGCCCTGCTCCGTCGGCCCGTTCCGCATCCAGCAACAGGCTAGCAAAGACGCCAGGCTGCCGCCGCGCCAAGAGCGCATGCCTGATTACCGGAAATCAAATCGCCGTTCGGAATCGCGCGGCACGCTGGCTCATGACCCGGACAACCCCTCACTTTCACCGAGAAAATCCGGCATGCGATCCGCATCCCTCGACAGGATCGGCCGGCGTGGTCACGGTACCGCATGGATCTCGATGGTCTGACCGCGCGGCTCCGCATGCTCGTCCGTCGTCATTTCGGTGACGATTGTGACCTGCTGACGCTCGACCCGATGGAGGAAGGCCACGCGGGTTTGACGTTCGGCTTCTCCGTCCGCCGATCAAACGGCACCGCGATGCCGTTTGTCCTCAAGCTCGCGCCGTTCGGGGTCAAACGCCAGGGCAACACGGATGTCTACCGGCAGGCCCCGCTGCTGCGCGCGCTCAGCGCCGCCGGGTTGCCGGCCCCGCGCGTGCCCCTGGCTGCCGCCGACGAGAGCGACCTCGGCACGCCCTTCATCGTCATGGAGCGGCTCGCCGGGCGAACCTTCATCATCTGGGAGCCGCACGCCTCGTTCGACCTCGCACCGCATCGCGTCGCGGCATTGTGGACGCAGGCCGCCGCGGCCCTGGCGCGCCTGCACGCGTTCGATTGGCGCGGCGCGCTTGACGATTGGGAACAGCCGCGGCCGCTCGCCGCGGAACTGGCTTACTGGGCACCGATCCTGGCCAAGGCGCCCGATGACCATTGGCTGCAGGAGGGACGCGCGCTCGCCGACGCACTGGCCGCCCGCATCCCGGACGCCGGCCCGGTCGGTGTCATCCATGGCGACTACCAACCCGGCAATCTGCTGTTCGACAACGGCCGGCTCACCGGCATCATCGACTGGGAGCTGGCCGGCATCGGCACCCAGGCGCTCGATCTGGGCTGGCTCGCGATGATGGCCGACCCGAGATGCTGGCACGCAAACTGGCAGCCGCATGTCGGCACCGATCGGGATGCCCTGATCGCCGTCTACGAAGACGCCCGCGGCGCACCCGTCACGGCGGTCGATTGGTTCCAGGCGCTGGCCTGCTATCGCATGGGCGCGATCGCCTGCCTGAACGTGCGGCTGCATCGCACCGGCCGCCGCGTCGATGCGCTGTGGGACCGCTTCGCACCCAGCATCGAAACCCTGTTCGCGCGTGGCCGGGAACTGGTGCAGGGCTGATCAGTCAGCCCGGCCACGCGCCTCGACGGGCCACTGCGCCATGAGCTGGTCGCCCGCCACGATGTGCAGGACGTCGTGCAGGTTGATCGTGGGATCGCAATGCGGGACCGTGCATTCGACAACGGTGCCGATCGGCAATGTGCCGCAGCCCGGGTTCGGTAAAATGCGACCGAACTCATCGCCACACCATTCGATCCTGCCGACGACATCCTCACCACGCAGGACGCGTGGCGCGGGCCCGTCGAGCGCGAAGCTCTTGCTGCCGCCATCGATGATGGCGAAACCGGTGGCGCTGTGTCCCACCACCGTGACGGCGATCCTCAGGGCCGGTCCGAAATCCGGCCCGCCGTGCCCATGGATGTCGACCGAGTTGTAGGCCTCATCCATGAAGACATAGGAGCCCGGCTGGACTTCCGTCAGCAGGCCGGCCTGCGCATCCAGCAGGTGGCTGCCGGTGCCACCGCCCGACACGATGCCGGGCGCCAGCGATGCCTGCCGGAGCGCCGCGATCAGTTCCGCCAGCACCCGGTTTGCCTCGGCGTTGGCGCTCCGGCGTGCCGCGAAATCATCGATATGCTGCACCCGGCCCTGATAGGCCTGCACGCCGACATAACGCAGGCTCGCCTGCTGCGTCACGAGGCGCGCGAGATCCACCGCCTCGTGCGCCGTGGCAACGCCGCTGCGATGCAGGCCGGTATCGAGATCGACCAGGACGTCGAAACGGGTTCGATGGCGCGATGCCGCCTCGGCATACGCCATCACCAGATCGGGACGATCGACGACGACGCTGATCCGCCCACCCGCGGCAGCGGCGCGCGCCAGCAGGCCGATCTTCACGGCGCTGGCGACGGGTGCGCTGAGCATCAGGTCGGTGATGCCGCCCGCGAACAACGCCAGCAATTCCCCCGGCTTGGCGCAGCAGATGCCCAGCGCGCCGGAGGCCATCTGACGGCGTGCGATCTCGGCGCACTTGTGCGACTTCGCGTGTGGCCGAAAAGCGACGCCGGCCCGGCTGCAGGTCTGCGCCATCATCGCGAGGTTATGCTCGAAGACATCGAGGTCGAGCACCGCCGCGGGCGTTTCGAGGCGTCTGCGACTTCCGGCCTGGCCGACCAGGGGCGCGTTAAGCGCGGCAACCCCCGATGGCGCCGGAGTCATGCCGCGGATCCCGTTTTCTCGGCGCGCACCCGTGCGGTGGCGACGGCATCGACCGTGACACCATCGCGCTGGAAGACGACGCCATAGTCACGCAGGGCGCCTTCGATCGAGACCTTGCCTTCCTGGACATCCTCTGCGACGCGCCAGCATTCGCGCGCCAGCGGAGCGCCATAGCCGCCGCCACCGGCTCCCGTCAGCCGGAAAACATCACCTCGCCTCGCTTCGAAGCTTTCCATCGGCATCGTGGGCAGCGATTGCCGGTTGCCGTCGGCGCGAATGAGCAGGTGTGCGGAAGGCGCTCCGCATCGGCCGCCCGAGAAGCCGAACGGCGGATGATCGCGCCGGTCTCCGCGCAAGGTGAAGCGGGCATCGGCCAGGAAGCGGAACTCGCGGATGAAGGCGAGTCCGCCGCGAAATTCGCCGGGGCCGCCCGAATCCGACACGAAGCCGTAGCGCAATACCTCCACCGGCATATCGGCTTCGACCATCTCCACCGGCTGGTTGGAGAGATTGGCCGCCGGATTCGAAATGCCCTCGATGCCGTCCTTGCCGGCGCGCGCGCCCCATGTACCGACCACCATCTCGTTGAGCACGAAGGGCCGGCCTTCGCTGGTCCCACCACCGGCCAGCAGGTAAGGGCCGCCTTCCGAGCCGCCAATGGCGCGCTCGGGAATGACCTGCGCCATCGCCTGCATGATCGCATCGAAGACGCGGTAACCGACCACGCCGCGCGCACCGCAGGCGGCCGGGTAGCGCGGATTGACCAGACACCCGTCCGGCGCGTGTACCGTGATCGGCCGCAGGTAGCCCTCGCAATTGGGAATGTCCTGCTGGGACAGGCACCGAATGGCGCAGAAGGCGGCGGACTCCGGCAGGGAGATCGGGCAGTTGATCGAAGCCTCGACCTGCCCGGCCGTGCCGGCGAAATCGATATCGATCGTATCGTCGGCGACGGTCACGGTCACGGCGATCGCGAGCGGCTCGGGGTTTTCGCCGAGACCGTCGATGTAGTCCGTCGCGCGATAGACGCCGTTGGGCAGCGCGCGAATGACATCGCGCATGATCGCCTCGGCATGATCATGCAGCGCGTCGATGTAGCGATCGAGCGTTTCGGCGCCATAGCGCCGCACCAGGGCTGAAAGCCCCTCTTCGGCAACGTTGCAGGCCGCGATCTGCGCCCGGATGTCGCCCAGGACCTCGACCGGCGCGCGCGTATTGGCCTCGATGATGCGGAAGATGGGTTCGACCGGCTCGCCTTTTTCGTAGAGCTTGAGCAGCGGCAGGCGCAATCCTTCCTGCTGGATTTCGGTGGCGTAGATCGCGACGCTGCCCGGCACGATGCCACCGAGGTCGGTATGATGCGCCACGGTGGCGGCGAAGCCCGCCAGCCGCTCGTCCACGAAGATCGGCTTCAGGATGTAGACGTCGGGCAGATGCTGGCCGCCGGAGCCGTAGGGATCGTTGGCGATCAGGATATCGCCCTTGCCGAGGGTGTTGCCGAAGCGCTCCCGCGCGAGCCTCATGATTCTCGGGAAGGAGCAGAGCTGGATCGGCAGCGTGAGACCCTGGGCGATGACGCGTCCCTGCGCGTCGCACAGGGCGGTCGAGTAGTCCATGATATCGCGCACGACCGGCGAGTAGGCGCTGCGCATCACGATCAGCGCCATTTCATCGGCCGTCGAAGCCAACGCATTGCGGATCACTTCCAGGGTGATCTGGTCGATCTTGGCGGGACTCATGCGGCCTCCAGCGCGATGTCGATATTGCCGTCTTCGTCGAGACGGGCGGTCTGCCCCGGGCCGACGACGCAGGTGCAGTCATATTCCTCGACGATGAAGGGGCCCTGCCGTGGCGCGGCATCGAGGTCGCCGCGGCTGATGACGGCGACCGAGCGCACATCGTCCGAGTCGGCGAAGCGGACGCGACGATCGACCCGCTTCTGCGGCGCGGCCGGTGCGAACTGCTGTTGCGGCAGGACCACGGGCAGCCGGACCGTGAGCCGGGCATTGACCAGGTGCACGGCATCCTTGTGCGAGCGGTGCCCGTAGGTGCGCTCGTGCTCCTGGTGAAACAGCTCGACCAGTTCCGGCAGCACGAGATGCCTTGCCGGCACGGTGAGCTCATAGGCCTGTCCGACATAACGCAGGTCGGCGGCATAGCGGAACTCGGCCGGCGCCAGGTCGTAGCCTTCGGCGCTCAGCACGGTGCGGGCATCGTCGGCGAGGTCGGCATAGAGCCGGACAAAACCCTGTTCGTCCAGTTCGCCGGGGCGGCAGCGCGAGGGCCGCACGAACTCCTGCTCGATATCGGAGCGCAGCAGGCCCAGAGCGCTGAAGACGCCGGCCGCGCGCGGTACCACGACCCGCCTGATTCCCAGGGCGCTCGCCACCTCGGTCGCGACCACCGGGCCGTTGCCGCCGAAGGCAACGAGCGTGGCGTGCCGGGGATCGCGGCCGCGATAGGTCGAGACCGCCTTCACCGCCCGGGTCATGGTCGTGACCGCCAGCGTCAGCACGCCGCGGGCGGTCTCGGCGATATCGAGGCCGAGCGGCCGGGCGATCTGATCATGGAGCGCCGCGCGGCCGGCGTCGGCCTGAAGCGGAAAGGTGCCGCCGGCCAGGGCGACATCATTGATGTAGCCCAGGGTCAGGAAGGCGTCGGTCAGCGTCGCCTGCCGGCCGCCCAACCCATAGCAGACCGGGCCGGGATAAGCGCCGGCGCTCTGCGGGCCCACCGAGACCTGGTTCATGCGATCGATCGCGACGATGCTGCCGCCACCGGCGCCGATCTCGGAGACATCGATGAACGGCATCTTGATCGGATAACCGCCGCCCTTGACCAGCTTGCTCGAGAGGTTGATGCCGGCGCCGACTTCGTATTCGGTGGTGCGGGCCGGCTCGCCGTTCTCGATCAGCGCCGCCTTGGCCGTCGTGCCGCCCATGTCGAACGAAATGACGCTGGGTGCGTCGCCGCCAGACACCAAACGCGCGCACGCGATGACGCCGGCCGCCGGACCGGATTCGACGAGCGACGCCGCCCGCTTCACGGCGGAGCCCAGCCGCATGATGCCGCCGCCCGAATGCATCATCTCGACCGGGCAGCTGATCCCGATCGAGGCCAGACGCGCCGTCAACGCCGCGGCGTAGTTGCGTACGACGGGCCCGATATAGGCATTCACCACGACGGTGCTGGTGCGTTCGTACTCGCGGATCTCGGGCAGGATTTCCGAGCCGCGGCAGATGTAGACGTCGTCGCCCAGCTCGGCGCGCAGAATGCGCTCGGCCGCGATCTCGTGCTGCGGGTTGGCATAGGCATGCAGGAAGCTGATGGCGACCGCTCCCACGTCGGCGTTTCGGAAGCGCGCTGCCGCCGCCACCACGTCCGCTTCCCGCAGCGGGATACGCACCGACCCGTCCGGCCCCAGCCGCTCGCTGACCTCCAGCCGCAGGTGGCGCGCCGCCAGCGGCTTGGGTTTGTCGTACTGCAGATCATAGAGCACCGGGATGCGCAGGCGGCGCATCTCCAGAACGTCGCGAAAGCCCTCGGTGGTCAGCAGGCCGGTGCGGGCACCCTTGTATTCAAGGATGGCATTGGTGGCGACGGTCGTGGCGTGCACGATGCCCGTGATGCGGTCGGGCGTGGTGCCGAGTTCCACCACCAATGCCTTCAGCGCCTGGGCGATGCCGCGGCTATAGTCATCGGGCGTCGATGGAACCTTGCGTGTCTCGACAAGCCCATCGTCGCGCTGGATGACGACATCGGTGAACGTACCGCCGATGTCGATGCCGATCCTGTAGCCTGGCGGCGCCATTGATCTGGTCTCCGTGTTTGCCTGAGGTGTCGGCAGGCGCCTGGTGCGCTAGCCGACGGAGGATGTCGCAGAAACAACCGCCGCCGGTGCGCGGCGGCCGGCAATGCCCTTGGGGACAGATGAAATCAGCAGCTGCGTATAGGGATGGGCCGGGCGCGCGAGCACGTCGAGGCAGGGCCCCTCCTCGACGATCCGGCCTTGGCGCATGACGATGATGCGCGTGCACAGGGTGCGCACCACGGCAAGATCGTGACTGATGAACAGCAGCGTGAGGCCCAGCTCGCGCGTGAGCCGGCTCAACAGATTGATCACCTGGGCCTGCAGCGACACGTCGAGCGAGGAAACCGGCTCATCGGCAATCAGGATGTCGGGCTTCATCGCCAGCGCACGGGCAAGGCCAACACGCTGGCGCTGGCCGCCCGAGAGTTCGTGCGGCAGTCGTGGCGCCATTTCGGCACCCAGCCCGACCAGCGCCAGCAGCGCGATGGCGTCGTCCTCCCGCGTCGCGCGCGGCACGCCTCTCAGCGCCAGCGTCTCGGCAAGACAACGCGCGATCGTCTTGCGCGGATTGAGGGCGCTGCTCGAATCCTGAAACACCATCTGGATGCGCCGTCGCCACGGCCCGGCGTGATCGCGCATCAGTCCGGCCAGCGATTCGCCATCGAGCAGAATCTCGCCCGCCGTCGGCCGGGCCAGCCCGACAGCGAGGCTGGCCAGGGTCGATTTGCCCGAACCGCTCTCGCCGACGATGCCGACAACATCGCCGCGCGCGATCTCCAAGGTCACATCGTCGAGCGCGACGAAATTGCTGGCGCCGCCGAACAGGCGATCGACCAGGCTGCCCTGCGGATAGGACTTGCTCACGCCGCGCAGCGCCAGGAGAGGGCTGCTCATTGCGGCCTCCAGCAGGCGACTCGGCGGGCGCCATCGCGGACCAGCGCCGGCATCTCATGCCGGCAGATGTCCGCCACCTGCGGGCATCGCGGCGCGAACGGGCAGCCCGGCGGCATCCGGCCCAGCCGTGGCGGTGCGCCGTCGATAGCAACCAGCGGCCCGAGCGGACCCTGCAGGCTCGGCACGCAGGCCTTCAGCAGGCGCGTATACGGATGGCGCGCCGCACAGTCGATATCGACGGCGGGTCCATCCTCGACGACCTTGCCGCCGTACATCACCACCACGCGATCGACGATCTCGGCAACCAGCTGAAGGTTGTGGGAGATGAAGATCACGGCCAGGCCGAGATCGCGCCTGAGCTCGGCGATCAGATCGACGATCTGCGCTTGCACCGTGACATCGAGCGCCGTGGTCGGCTCGTCGGCGATCAGCAGTCGCGGACGACAGGCGATCGCCATGGCGATCAGCGCCCGCTGGCGCATGCCGCCGGAGAATTCATGCGGATAGGCATCGAGCCGCCGGCTCGCCCCGCTGATGCCGACACGCTCCAGCGCCTCGATGGCGATCCGGCGCGCCTCGCCGATCGACATCCGCCGGTGCGCCCGCACCACGTCGGTGACCTGCCGGCCGATGGTCAGGGCCGGATTCAACGAACTCTGCGGATCCTGGAAAACCATGGCGATGTCGCGACCGCGGATCTCGCGCATACGCGTCTCGCTGGCGGCCAGCAGATCCTCGCCATCGAAGATCACGCGCCCGCCAGTGGCGCGCGCCGTTGCACCGAGCAGCCGCATCACGGCCAGCATGCTGAGGCTCTTGCCGGAGCCGGACTCGCCGACGATGCCGACGATCTCGCCGGATGCGATGCTGAAGTCGACGCCGCGGACGGCCTCGACGGCGCCGCCGGCACCGCGGAAGCCGACGTGCAGGTCCTCGATCTTGAGCAGCGGGGCGCTCATGCGACCAAGGTCCGGGCTTCGCTGCGGGGATCGAACAGATCGCGGACCGCATCGCCCAGCAAGTTGAAGCCGATGACGGTCACCGAGATGGCGAGGCCCGGAAACACCGGCAACCACCACTCTCCGGAGTAGAGCGCATTGCGGGCATCCGACAGCATCGTCCCCCAGCTCGCCTGGGGCGGCTGCACACCCAGCCCCACGAAGCTGATCGAGGCTTCGATGACGATGCCGATGGCAACCAGCAGGGTCGCCTGGACGATGATCGGCGACAGGCAGTTCGGCAGTACCTCGCCGATGACGATCTGCCAGTGGCTCGCGCCCTGCAGATAGCGTGCCTTGACATAATCGGCACCGACGATGCGTTTGGCGACGGCATAAGTCACGCGGGCGAAGACCGGCGAGAACAGGCAGCCGACGAGCGTCACGATCTTGACCTCGTTCGGGAGCTGCAGCGATCCGATGCTGACCGGGCCGACGCCCAGGACGCCCACGATGGCGATGGCCCAGACCAGCAGCGGAATGGAGGCGATGCCGTCCACGATGCGCATCGTGATCTGATCGCCCAGTCCGCCCTTGTAGGCGGCGAAGAGACCTGCCGACACGCCGAGCAGCGCGCCGATGATCACGGCGCCGATGCCGACGGCAAGCGACGCTCGGGCGCCATGGATGATGCGGCTCAGCACGTCGCGGCCCGCCTGGTCGGTGCCTAGCCAATGCTCTGCGCCCGGCGCGCTCAGCCGATGCTCGATACTGATCGCGACCGGATCGTAGGGCGCGACCCAGGACGCGCTGATGGCGGCGCCGATCATGACGACGACGATCGCCGCGCCGAGCCACCCGGTCCAGTCGGCGCTGCGTGCGAGCTGGGCAAGTCGCTTCATGCCGCCGACCTCTGACGCGGATCGAGCACGCGATTGACCAGATCGGCGCCGAGATTGGCGAGCACGAAGATCGCCGTGAACAGGAAGACGATGCCCTGCAGCAGCAGGAAGTCGCGCTGCGAGATGGCATTGAGCAGCGCGCGCGACAGGCCCGGGATGTTGAAGACCTGTTCGATGATGAGCGCCCAGCCGAACATGTAGCCAAACGACAAGGCCGCCAGATTGATCACGGGCGGCAGCGCGTTGAGCAGCGCATAGAAGACGATCCGCGGCGAGGACAGGCCCATCGCCCGCGCGGTGCGGACATAGTCGCCACGCAGCGCTTCCTGCAGACTGGCCTGGGTCATGCGCGCCAGCACGGCAATGTAGTAGACGGCAAGAGAGACGGCCGGCATCGCAATGGTCTGCAGGTGCGCCGCGAGTCCCGCGGAAAGCGGCGCATAGCCGCCCGGCGGCAACCACCGCAGCTCGACCGCGACGAAGCGGATCAGCACGATGCCCAGCCAGAAGGCGGGGATCGACAGGCCGAGCACGACACTGAGCCGCGTCACGGAAGCGAACGGCCCGCCCGGCCGCAACGCCGCCAGGATTCCGATACCGATGCCGACGACCAGCGCGATGATGAAAGCGAACAGCACGATCGAGAGCGTGACCGGCAGCGCGCCCGCGATCTCGCCGGCGACATCGCGGCCGGTCACGAACGATTTGCCGAAATCGCCGCCCAGCACGTCCACGAGCCAGGTGATGTATTGCTCGAGGAAGGGCCGGTCGAGCCCATGGATCTGCTCGAACTGCGCGATCTGGTCCGCCGTCGCGTCGGCGCCGAGCACGATGCGCGCCGGCGACCCGGGGCCGGCGCGGGTCAGAGCAAACAGCACCAGCCCGACGAAGAACAGCGTACCGAGCGAAGCAAAGAACCGGCCGGCCAGAAGGCGGAACATCAGTTGCGGTACTCTTGGTCGCGGCGTCTCAGACCTTGACCTCGCCGACGCTCATGGTCAGCCCCTGGTTGACCTTGAAATCCTGCACGCCCTGGCGCCACAGGTTGGAGGCGTGGACATAGCCCAGCACGCCCAGCGGCGCGTCACGCGCAACAACCATCTGGATCTTGCCGTAGAGCTCCTTGAGCTTGGCCTGCTCGGTTTCGGCGAACGCCTGCGCCAGCAGGCCGTTCAGTTCACCGTTGTCATAGCCGGTGCTCTTGGACAGCACCTGCCCCGGCGTCAGGCAGACCTGGATGATATAGCTCGCCTCGCCGGGTGACATGAAGACCTGTAGCGCCATCTGATGCTCGCCGCGGATCGCCTGCTGGATCAGCACCGAGAACTCGTAGACCTTCAGGTTGACCTTGATGCCGATCTTGGCGAGCTGGGCCTGAACGAAAATCGCCGCATCCTTGGTGTCGAGCAGGTAGGGCTCGGCCTGGATGCTGAGATCGATCTCCGCCCCGTTGGGATATTTCGACTTGGCCAGGAACGCCTTGGCACGATCGAGATCGAAGGCGAGCTCCTTGTCGGCGTCGGCGTTGAACCACCAGCCGCGCGGCGGCGCCGGCACGGCGCTGGGATCCAGCAGTCCGTAGTAGACTTTCTCGCCGATCGTCTTGCGGTCGATGGCGCAGGCGATGGCCTTGCGGAAGTTCACATCATCCAGCGGCGGCTTCAGCGTGTTGGTGTACATGAGCAGGGCGCCGCCCAGCGTCGGGCGCGAGGCGCCGGTAACGCCCGGCATCGTCTTCAGGCGGTTGAACTCGCGCGGCGGCGGCGCGCTGATGACATCGACCTGGTTGGTGAGCAGATACGCCACGCGGGTCGCGTCCTCGGGAATCATCTTCACGACAAGCCTGTCCCAGTGCGGCAGGCCCTTGCGCCAGTAGGTCTTGTTCTTCGTGAAGCTGATGTAGTCGTTCGGCTTCCACGTCTCGAAGACGCCGAAGCCGGTGCCGACGCCGGCGGGCCTCGACTTGAAGTAGTCGTCACCGTGCTCCTGGCGCGAGCCGGCCGGGAAGATGCCCATGTATTTCGTGAGGAAGTACAGCCACGGTCCATAGGGCTCCGAGAGCTCGAACGCGACCTTGTAGGGATCGAGCACGGTCACCTTGGTGATGCGCGTAAACAGCGAGCGCCGCGCCGCCTTGTTGCCGGCGTCGAGCAGGTAGTCGAACGAGTACTTCACGTCCTCGACTGTCATCTTCTTGCCGTTCTGGAACGTGACGTCCTCACGCAGGTCGAAGGTATAGGTCTTCTTGTCGGCGGAGACGGTCGGCAGCGCCTTGGCGAGTTGCGGCTTCAGCGTGCCATCGAGATCGTACTCGACCAGGTTCTCGAAGACGGTCTGCCCCAGGACCATGGCGTCATGATTGAGCTGATTGATTGGATCAATCGTGATGGGATTGCTCGGCAGGACGACTGTCAGCGTCTTTCCCTGGTTCGGCTGGGCGTGAAGCAGGCTGGCGGGCAGCAGCGGCATCAGGACACCGCCGGCGCCGGCGGCAAGAAATCGGCGGCGGTTTGGGCGAAAATCAGGCATCGAGCACCCCCCTCTTGTGACGCTTGGCGGCGGCGCGTGGACCCGCGTCGCCACGAATATCGCGAGGCTAACATCGCCTCGGCTGCGAATTAAAATAAGAACTCTTGGCAGCTTGATAGTGTCTGGCTATCGTCATGACGCTATGCGCTACACCTTCGGCCAGGCCGAAGCCTTCTATTGGGTCGCCCGGCTGGGCGGCTTCCGTGCTGCGGCGTCCCAGCTGAACCTGTCGCAGCCGACCGTGAGCCTGCGGGTCAAGGAGCTCGAGCGCATCCTGGGCGCCGAGCTCTTCGACCGCTCGCTCTATCGCCCGTCGCTCACGACCTTCGGCGAGGCGATCTATGGCGACGTCGAACGCATCCTGGTCCATGCCGAGCAGGTCCAGCGCCGATCGGGTGGCGGGACCGGTCGCAGCCTGTTGCGAATCGGCGCGGCGGACTCCTTCGCCGCGCGAATCCTGCCGGACCTGCTGGCATCGCTTGCCATGCAGCGGCCGGAGCTGCAGGTGGACGTGACCGTCGATTTCAGCACCCGGCTCGAGCAGCAGCTGCTGGACCGCTCGATCGACATCGCTTTTCTGTCCCAGCCGCGGGCTCACGACGGCATCACCATCGTGCCGCTCTGGCTGATCGATCTCGTCTGGGTGATCGGCACCAGCCTGGCCTTCGAGGGCGATGTCGCGACACCGGAAAACCTGGTCGACCTGCCGGTCTTCACCAACGGCCCGCCGTCCGGGCTGTTCACCACGATCCAGATGTGGTTCGGCACCCGCGGGCTGAAACCGCACAGACTCAATACGTGCAATCCACTGACCGTGATCGCCCGTCTCGCCGGCGCCGGCACGGGTGCGGCCCTGCTGCCGCGCGAGATCATCAAGCTCTCCGGCGACGATCTGAAGCTTCGCGTGCTGGACGCCGAGCCGCCTATTCCCGCCCATAACCTCTGCGTCATGTGGTGGGGCAACGAGGCAACCGGGGAATACGCCTATCTGGCCGACATGGCCCGGCGGATCTTCTCCCAGACATCGACGCCGGTCGCGGATCGGGGCTTTTAGAGAAAGACGCCGCCGTCATCCCGAGCGCAGCGAGGGATCGCCTGGAAATGGAGTCCCCTTTCGCGGGAGATCCCTCGCTGCGATCGGGACGACGAGCACGCCTGTAACTCGTGCTCCCGTCTAGCGGCGACGGATACTGGCGACCGCCTGATCGAGCAGCTTGTCGAGGATCGGCATCGAGGTCGCGAAATTGAACCGCACGAACTGGCTGCATGCCGGATCGAAGGTCTCGCCGGCGCTGAAGGCGATGCGCGCGCGGTCGTGGAAGAAATCGAAAGCCGATGTATTGAAGCCCAAGCGCGTGCAATCAAGCCAGGCGAGGAACGTGCCTTCCGGCACCCGGCAGACGATCTCAGGCGCCTCCGCGCGCAGCCTGTCGACCAGCCGGTCGCGCGCCCGCAGCAGATGCGCCATGACCGCGTCCAGCCACGGCTGGCCCTGGCCCCAGGCCGCGACGGTCGCATCGACGCCGATGGCGTTGGGATCGCCCATCAGCCGCGCCGGGATGCGCTGCAGGAAGCGTTCGCGCAGCCGCGCCGAACCGAAATGCAGCACCGCGCAGCGCAAGCCCGGGATGTTGAAGCTCTTGGTCGGCGACGTGATCGTGATGGTGTGGTCGGCGATCTCGGTTCCCAGCGAGGCCAGCGGGATGTGCTGATGGCCGGGATAGACCAGATCGGAGTGGATCTCATCGGAGATGATGATCATGTCGCGCTCGATCGCAAAGCGCGCCATCGCCAGAAGCTCGTCGCGCGTGAACACGCGGCCTGTCGGGTTCTGCGGATTGCACAGCACGAAGATCCGCGTGCGCTTGTCGACGGCGCCCGCGATCTCGGCGGTGTCACAGACGAAGCGGGTGCCATCGTCGCGCATCGGCAACGGGATCAGCTTGCGGCTGGTGGTCTGGATGACGTCACGGAACGGTGGGTAGTTCGGCACCTGGAGGACGACGCCATCGCCCGGCTCGGAGAAGGCGAGGACCGGTGCGTAGGTTCCCTGGACGAGATCGGCCAGCGGCAGCACCAGCTCGGGATCGACGGCCCAGCCGAAGCGATCCTTCATGCGCGCGACGAAGGCGGCAGCGACGGCAACACCGGCCTTGTCGCCGTTACGCAGAGGATAGCCGTAGTCACGGCCGTCAACGACTCGGCGGACCGCTTGCTGGATCGGCTCGGCGACCGCGAAATCCATCTCGGCTACGAAGGCCGGCAGCACATCAGGCGCGTATTTGCCCCACTTGGAGTTACGCTGCTGGCGCAGCGCGGACTCGGACAGATCGAAAGGATTGGCGTGGATGCTGCTTCGATCCGCTGCTGCTTGGGCGACTGCCACGGTGCATTTCCTCTTTCGTTGCCGACCATGCGCGGGGCCGACCGCTTCGGAAAGGCCGGGCACTGTCTTGGACGATGATGACGTAGCCGATGATGACGTGGCCGACACCATCGATCCAGCGCGAGAACTCAGACATGCACGCCACGCGCAACAGCGCGCGACGCCTTCGCCGAGTCTTGGTGCGGCGACGCTGGTACCTGTCGTGCGCCCGGACACGACATCAACGGGCAGTGCCCATGAACACTAAATGATCCCACGCGCTCTTTCGTGATGGCGAGCGCAATGCAGGACCGTCTCCCGCTTCGCGGGTTTAACTCTTTGTTAGATTTTGTGATGCGGAAGCGTGCATGTTCTTGTTGCGTTCTCATCAAAAATGAGGCATAGTGCTCACTTGTGGGATCGCTTGAACGTTCTTCTGATGTTCGAGAACGAGATTGCTTTCGCACCTATATACAGTATATCAACAGACTTCTCATACCTGCATATTGTGTAGAATTTGTTTCGAGCCTATATTGATTTGGGCGTCAGGATCTGCCGCCTAGCGGGGAACAAACGGTTCGATGGACACCGTCGCTGGCTGGAACGCGTCTCTCGCAAGAGGGGCTCGCCTAGTGTGCGAACATCACCAGTTGATGTCGGAGCTCTCCGAGCCACATCAACGGAATAGCTCCGGGCACAGGAGCGTTGGAGTCATCACAGGCATAGCAGCGACCTTCGAGGCATTGCCGAGAACAGCCGCACGTGCATGCGCGATGCCCTCGCGCCAGCACACGCAAGGTCGGAATACGCGTTTCTGCCATATTGTTGAAAATACTCTGGACAGCCTCCACCTCTACGGGAACGGAGCTAGTTTGGAAGCGTAGTTGAGGTGTCCATCCGATAGGCGGCGATATCTGGCCAGATCGGTGTCTGGCCTGATCTTGGCATAGCTCGCAGCGTAGTGATGAGGATACCATGCCGGACGACTCTGTTTTCAACACCCTGGTGCGGTCGTTTGAATCGCGCCGCGAAACGGCCATGTCGCTGTCGGAGTACCTCGAGGCCTGCCGCAGCGACCCGATGCTGTACGCCAGCGCGACAGAACGCCTGCTCGCCGCGATCGGCGAACCGGAAATCATTGATACGGCCAAGGATGCACGCCTGGGCCGGATCTTCCTGAACAGGACCATCCGTACCTACCCCGCGTTCTCGGGGTTCTACGGCATGGAGGAAACGATCGAGCGGATCGTCTCCTTCCTGCGCCACGCCGCGCAGGGCCTGGAGGAGCGCAAGCAGATGCTCTATCTGCTGGGCCCCGTGGGCGGCGGCAAGTCGTCTCTGGCCGAACGCCTGAAATCGTTGATGGAAGTCCATCCGATTTACGTGCTGAAGGCGGGCGACGAGCTGAGCCCCGTCTTCGAGAGCCCGCTCGGGCTCTTCGACCCCGACTCGATGGGCGCCCTGCTGGAAGAGCGCTACGGCATCCCGCGGCGGCGGCTCACCGGGCTGATGAGCCCGTGGTGCCTCAAGCGGCTGGAGGAGTTCGGCGGCGACATCTCGCGCTTCCGGGTCGCGCGGATCCAGCCGTCCCGGTTGCGGCAGATCGCGGTCGCCAAGACCGAGCCTGGTGACGAGAACAACCAGGACATCTCGTCGCTGGTCGGCAAGGTCGACATCCGCAAGCTCGAGGCGTTCGCGCAGAACGACCCCGACGCCTACAGCTACTCGGGCGGCTTGAACCGCGCCAACCAGGGCATCCTCGAGTTCGTCGAGATGTTCAAGGCGCCGATC
Organism: Vineibacter sp.; assembly: GCA_035279205.1. Classification (GTDB taxonomy): domain Bacteria; phylum Pseudomonadota; class Alphaproteobacteria; order Reyranellales; family Reyranellaceae; genus Vineibacter. The sequence continues at coordinate 13,390 of DATEIF010000134.1, read as the reverse complement.
AAGATGCTGCACCCGCTGCTGACGGCGACCCAGGAAGGCAACTACATCGGCTCTGAGAATATCGGCGCCATCCCCTTCTCGGGCATCATTCTGGCGCACTCGAACGAGGCCGAATGGCAGAGCTTCAAGAGCAACAAGAACAACGAAGCCTTCATCGACCGAATCTCCGTGGTCAAGGTCCCCTACTGCCTGCGGGTGACCGAGGAAGCGAAGATCTATGAGAAGCTGATCAAAGGATCGGCGCTCACCACGGCGCCCTGCGCGCCGGCCACGATCGAGACGCTGGCCCGGTTCTCGGTGCTGTCGCGCCTGCGCCAGCACGAGAATTCGACGCTGCACGCCAAGATGCGGGTCTATGACGGCGAGACTCTGAAGGAGTCCGACCCCAAGGCCCGCAGCGTCCAGGAATACAAGGACTCCGCCGGTGTCGACGAGGGCATGGACGGCGTCTCGACGCGCTTCGCGTTCAAGGTGCTGGCCGCGACCTTCAACCACGACACCACCGAGATCGCCGCCGATCCTGTGCACCTGATGTATGTGCTGGAGCAGACCATCCGTCGCGAGCAGCTGTCGGACGAGATGGAGAAGCGCTACCTCGAGTTCATCAAGGGCGAGTTGGCGCCGCGCTATGCGGAGTTCATCGGCAACGAGGTCCAGAAGACCTACCTCGAGTCCTACGCCGACTACGGCCAGAACCTGTTCGACCGTTATGTCGACTATGCCGACGCCTGGATCGAGGACCAGGACTTCAAGGATCCCGACACTGGCCAACTGCTCAACCGTGAGCTTCTCAATCAGGAGCTGACGAAGATCGAGAAGCCGGCCGGCATCGCCAACCCGAAGGATTTCCGCAACGAGATCGTCAAGTTCGCGTTACGCACGCGGGCGAACAACAGCGGCAAGAATCCGTCGTGGACGAGCTATGAGAAAATCCGCGAGGTGATCGAGAAGCGCATGTTCTCGCAGGTCGAGGATCTGCTGCCCGTGATCTCCTTCGGCACCAAGAAGGATGGTGAGACCGAGAAGAAGCACGGGGAGTTCGTCAAGCGCATGGTCGCCCGAGGCTATACCGAGCGTCAGGTCCGGCGTTTGGTTGAATGGTACATGCGGGTCAAGCAGGCCGGTTGATCTGTTTGATCCGCGTGCAGCCGGGAGCGGCTTGCCATGCAGATTCTTGACCGGCGGCTTAACCCCAGCGGTAAGAGCCTCGAGAACCGTCAGCGTTTCCTGCGGCGTGCCAAGGCGCACATCCAACGGGCTGTGCGCGAAGCGTCGCAGGAACGCAATATCTCCGACATCCTGGAGGGTGGCGAGATCAGCATCCCCACGGGTGGACTGGACGAGCCGCGCTTCCGTCACGGACCAGGCGGCATCCAAGACAACGTGCTGCCCGGCAACAAGACTTTCGCTGAGGGCGACATCCTGCCGCGCCCCGAGGGCGGTGGCGGGCGGGGCGCCGGTGGCGCCAGCGACGGCGGCGCCGATGCCGAGGATGCCTTCCGCTTCATGCTGACGCGGGAGGAATTCCTCGATCTCTTCCTGGACGACCTCGAGCTGCCCGATCTCGCCAAGCGCAAGCTCGCCGACGTCGAGCACCAGGGTGTTCGCCGCGCCGGTTACTCGGTATCGGGATCGCCGGTGAACCTGGCGGTGACGCGCACCAGCCGGCTGGCCCTGGCGCGGCGCATCGCGCTGCGCCGCCCCACGCCCCGGAAGATCGAAGAGCTGGAAGCGGAACTCGCGGCGTGCGAGGACGCCGAGCGGCGCGCCGCAATCAGGGCCGAAATCGCCGCGCTGAAGACCCGGATGCAGCGCATCCCCTACATCGATCCGATCGATATCCGCTACCGCCGCTTCGAGAACGTGCCCAAGCCCATCGCACAGGCGGTGATGTTCTGCCTGATGGACGTGTCGGGCTCGATGTCGGAGCACATGAAGGACCTCGCCAAGCGGTTCTACATGCTGCTCTACATCTTCCTCACGCGGCGCTACCGGCACGTCGAGATCGTGTTCATCCGCCACACCGACAGGGCCGAGGAGGTCGACGAGGAGACCTTCTTCCGCAGCCCGGCAACCGGCGGGACCGTGGTGTCGAGCGCGCTGGAGGCGATGCGGCGCATCGTCCAGGAACGGTATCGGCCGCAGGACTGGAACATCTATGCTGCCCAGGCGTCCGACGGCGACAACTCCTACGGCGACGGCGAGCTGACGGCGAGCCTGATCACCAACGCCATCCTGCCCGTCACGCAGTACTTCGCCTATCTCGAGGTCGGCGAAGCCGGCCAGCATGACAACCCGGTCATGCCCAACTCGGCACTGTGGGGCATCTATGAACGTCTGGCCGGCGACGGTCAGGCGTTGGCCATGCGCAAGGTCAGCAATCGCAGCGAGATCTACCCGGTGTTTCGCGATCTCTTCCAGCGCCAACATGAAGGGAAGGCTGTGTGATGGACCGGCTTTACCAGGGCGCCGAGTGGGACTTTGCGACGCTGCAGCGCATCCATGACGCCTGCGAGGAGATCGGGCTGCGCGAACTGGGGCTGGACGTCTATCCGACCCAGATCGAGGTGATCACGACCGAGCAGATGATCGATGCCTATTCTTCGATCGGCATGCCGCTGTTTTACAAGCATTGGTCATTCGGCAAGCACTTCACGCAGCACGATGCGCTCTACCGCACCGGGCTGCGCGGCCTGGCCTATGAGATCGTGATCAACAGCTCTCCCTGTGTCTGCTACCTGATGGGCGACAACACGGCCACGATGCAGGCCCTGGTCATCGCGCACGCGGCCTTCGGTCACAACCATTTCTTCAAGAACAACTACCTGTTCCGGCAATGGACCGATGCCGAGGGCATCCTCGACTATCTGGAGTTCGCCAAGAAATACGTAGCGCGCTGCGAGGAGCGCTACGGCCATGCCCTGGTCGAACGCACGCTTGATGCCGCGCATGCGCTGATGGCCCAGAGCGTCGATCGCTATCCGGGCAAAAAGAAGCTGAACCTGCGCCAGGAGGAAGAACGCGAACGCCGGCGGCGCAATCACAAGGAGCGCAGCTTCAACGACCTGTGGCGCACCGTCCCGACGGGTCCGGGCAAGAACGTGGCCGAGCTCAGCATCGACCGGCGCCGGGCGCTACTGGGCCTACCGCAGGAGAACATCCTGTACTTCCTCGAGAAGAACGGGCCACGGCTGGCGCCCTGGCAGCGCGAGCTGCTGCGGATCGTGCGCCACATCGCGCAGTACTTCTACCCGCAGGGCCAGACCAAGGTCATGAACGAGGGCACGGCGACCTACGTGCACTATCGCATCATGAACCGCCTGCACGAGCGCGGCGCCATCTCCGACGGGCACTACCTGGAGTTCCTGCAGTCGCACACCAATGCCGTGTTCCAGCCGACCTGGGATGATCCGCGTTTCTCGGGCTTCAATCCCTACGCGCTGGGCTTCGCCATGATGCGCGACATCGAGCGGATCGTGACCGACCCCAGCGACGAGGATCGGGAGTGGTTCCCGGCCATCGCCGGCACCGGCGATGCGATGGCGGTCCTGCGCGACGTCTGGGCCAATTATCGCGACGAAAGCTTCATCGGCCAGTACCTCAGCCCGCGCCTGATGCGGGAAATGCGCATGTTCCAGCTGCACGACGATCCGGCCGAGACCGAGGGCATCCTGGTCGAGGCGATCCAGAACGAGCGCGGCTACCAGCGCATCCGCCGGCAGCTGTCACGCCGCCACGATATCGGATGGATCGATCCCAATATCGAGGTGGTCGACGTCGATCTCATGGGCGACCGGCGCCTGATCCTGCACCACAACGTCGTCAACGGCTGCGCGCTGGAAGAAGCCGACGCCCAGCGCGTCCTGCAGCACCTCGCCAACCTGTGGGGCTATGACGTGCTGCTGCGCGAGATCGATGCCTCGGACGTGGTCCTCAAGGAGCACGTCTGCAGCCCCCGCAGCGCCGTCCTCGCGGCGGCTTAGGTTTCTACCTTCCTCCGCTTGCGTGGGAAGGTAAATGAACAGTCCCAATCACATCGCGGTCCAGCCGCCGTCGACGACCAGCTCGGCGCCGGTGATGTAGGACGCTTCGTCGGAGGCGAGGAAGAGGATGGCGTAGGCCACCTCGTTGACCTCGCCGGCGCGGCCCAGTGGCACGCCCTTCAGCGTCTTGGCGCGTTGCGCCGGATCGGCCGTGCGACCCGACGTGATCATCGGCGGCATCAGGCCGGGATGCACTGAGTTGACGCGGATGTTGTCGCGGCCGTGCTGCACGGCGATGCCCTTGGTCAGCAGCCGCACGGCACCCTTGGACGCGTTGTAGCCGACATGGATGCCGGGCTGGCCGACGATGCCGGAAACGGACGACAGGTTGATGATCGAGCCGCCGCCAGTCTTCTGCATGGCGGCGATGGCATGCTTGGTGCCGAGAAAGACGCCCGTGGCGTTGATCGCCATCAGCTTGTTCCAGGCATCGGTGGCAAACAGATCCTCGACCGCCGAGCCGCTGATGCCGGCATTGTTCACCAAGACGTCGAGTCGTCCGTAGGCGGCCAGGGTCTTGTCGATCACCGACTTCCACGCCGCCTCGTCGGTCACGTCCAGACGCATGTACGTCGCACGACCGCCGGCTTTCTCGATATCGGCCACCACCGCCGCTCCCGGCGCATCGAGCACATCGGCCACCACCACGGCCTTGGCGCCTTCGCGCGCGAACAGCCTGGCAGTGGCGGCACCCATGCCGTTGGCGGCACCGGTGATCACAGCCACTTTGTCTTTCAGGCGCATGCTGTCCTCCCGCGGTCGCATCACGCGCCAACTGTCCACTTGCTGTGGCCGCACGCAAAGCGTTCATGGGAATGGCAGCCATGCCCGGCGGAGCGGGCAAAGCGCGGGATGACTCGACCGCCTTGGGTCAGCCTGGCAGCGCACGCGCGGCGGAAAGAACTTCCTCGGTCGAGGGGAACCTGCCGATCCCGGCCATACCATCGCGGCCACATTCGATATTGGCCCAGCGCACGATGCTGTTGCGGTCGATCAGGAACTGGCCTTTGAGCTGCGGCCACTGCCGTTCCACGTCGGCCTGATCGACCTGGTTCTCCGTATAGCCGTCGAGCTTCGCCACTGCGGCGGCCGCTTCCGGGATCGGCAGCGGTTCCGGCAGGATGCCCTCGGGGTTGATGCGTGTCGTTTCGAACGCCGACATGAATTCTGGTGTCGGCACGGGTTTGGGAACGCCATACGCTCGGTGTGTGGTGAGCTCGGGATCGGCGGCCAAGCGCAGGCGGGTGGGACGAAACTTGAAATAGAGCCGGGCGTTCTCCGGCGACGTGGCCACGACGGCGAGCGTCTCGACACCCGTGGCCTTCAGCGCCTGCTCCGTCGTCGCAATCTGGGCAATCGCACGCCGGCAGAACGGACACCACAGCCCGATGAAGAGCGCGAGAAACAGCGACGCCTTGCCGTGATAATCGGCAAGCGAGACGATCCCGCCACTATCGATGGCGGGAAGCGCGAAGGCAGGCGCCCGCTCCCCGGGGGAAGCCGTCGGTCGCAGTACGTCGCTGGTCATCTGATCCTCCCCGTCCACCGGGCGTTAGCAAAGAAACGGCAGGACCAGCAGAGCCTCAGGCTCCAGGCCGGCCCGCTCGCAAACCTCTTGCGACTTCGCCAGGTAGACTTCCGCCATCGCGACGTCCCCGGCGTCGAGATTGAGGGTGGCAAGGCCATCATAGCAGGGAAACAACAGCTGCGGCTCGCCTATTTGCTCCGCAAGTCGTAGCGCTTCCTCGTAAGCGGCGCGCGCCGGGGCGTGATCGCCGTGGCACTGATGGATCTGGCCTAAAACGATCAGTGGCACGGCCAGGTGATCGAGCAACCCCAGACTGCGATCGAGATCGATCGCCATCTGTGCCGCCGCCATGCCCTCCGCTTCGCAGCGATCGGTCAGCGCACAGTAAGCAACCGCCAGGTTGGCATAGAGTCGCGACTGAAATCCGAGATCGCCGACCTTCTTCGCGCTCTCAAGGCCACGCAAACAGGTCTCGATGCTGCGCGGCGGGTCGAGCGAGCTGTAGAGCACGCCAAGGTTGGTGTACCCGCGGCACGTCGCCTGCAGCAGGTCGTGCTGTTCGGCCAGCGCAATGCTCTGCTCGATGCGGCCGACCGCTTCCTGAAGACGACCCGTGCGCGCGAGCGCCACGCCCAGTGTGTTGAAGGCCTGTGCGCGCGTTGTCGCCGTCTCGCGGGCGTGTTCCGGATCGAGAACGGCGCCATCCTGGCGTGCCGCTTCGGCCAGCGACCGTTCCGCCCACGCGATGGCCTGCGCATTGTCGCCGGCGCGAAACGCGAGCCGACCGAACTCCTGGAACAGCTGCGCGCGCTCGATGGGGCTGCCGTCCTCGCCGAGCTGTTCGAGGCCCGCTGTGAAGCAGGCCTTGGCCTGCTCGCGGTCACCTGCCTCCCAATGCAGCGCCCCGAGCTTGCGGAAGAGACGCGCGACGCCCTCGTGATCCGCAACCTTTTCGAGCGCCTGCCGCCCCGATTCATAGTGCGCCAGCGCCTGCGTCCATTTCCCCGTCAGCGCCAGGACGTCGGCCAGCCGCTCGCGGACCCCCTGCGCCTGGCCATTAGCCGTTGTGCCCTCCTCGAGTGTCCGCAAGGCGCGCGCGTAGTGGCGGATCGCGTCGTCGTTGGCGTAGACGGCGCGCGCCCGATCGCCGGCGGCCGTCAGGTAGCGGGCACCTTTGATCTTGTCCGCGGTCAGGCTCCAGTGATGGCCCAGCGCCTCGAGGTCGGTCAGCCGCGACGGCATCGGACCGACAGCGCGCTCCAGCGCACGGCCGGCACGCTCATGCAGCGCGCTGCGCCGTGCCAGCAGGAGGTTCTCGTACACCACTTCGTGAACCAGCGCGTGCGTGAAGCCGTAGCGCCCGCCGTCGCGGCCGTGCCCGACCGACCGGATCAGGTCGGCTTCGACCAGACGATCGAGGGCGCCCGCAGTGCTTGGCGAGTCGGTCGCGATGGCGCGCAGCAGTGCCTCGTCGAAGATCGTGCCCAGCACTGCCGCTTCCTGGAGCAGGCGCCGGGCATCGGCGGCAAGCCTGTCGATGCGCGAGAGCAGCAGTCCGTGCAGCGTGGCCGGAATGTCCGCGGCGCCGGCACCCGCGGCGCACGTCCATCGATCGGGCCCGCGGATGAGCGCGCCTGAGGTCACCAGACTGCGGATGATCTCCTCGACAAACAGCGGGTTGCCCCCCGCCCGCGTCGCGATGACCTGCCGGATCTGGGCGAAGGCGGCATCGTCCACCGGGCCGAACAGGCCACTCACCAGCGCCTGTGTCTCGTCGGGCGACAGCGGGCCCAGCCTGATCGTGGTTTGCGCCGCCCGGTCGACCGCGGGCGGACGCGCGTCGGGCCGCAGCGAGATCACCATCATCAGCGGCTGGTGCGCCAGGTCGTCGAGGATCTCGCGCAGCAGATCCACCGAGGCGGCATCGGCCCAGTGGAGATCCTCGATCACGAAGAGCAGCGGGCTCTGCCGCAGGCGCCGCTCGATCAGCATCCGCGCCGCCAGCGCGATCTGACGCCGGAGCTGCTCGGGGTCGAGTTCGCCGGAGCGCCCGTCCTCGATACCCAACACGTAGCTCAGCACCGGCATGATCGCGTCCGCCGTTTCGGCCTGGGCGCCCAGTGCACGCAAGCCGGCGGCGAGCTTTTGCCGCGCGATGCCGACCGAGTCGTCGGGATCGACACCGTATCCCTCGCGGAAGAGCGTCGCGAAGACGCCGTAGGTCGGTTCGCCCATGGACGAGCAGGCGACCCGGCGCGTGGCCGTGCGGGCAAACCGGTCGTCGTCCGCCAGACGCCGCTGGAACTCCGCCATCAGCCGCGACTTGCCGGTACCGGCTTCGCCGACCAGACTCACCACCTGAGCGCTGCCGGCCTGCATGCGATCGAAGGCCGCCAGCAGCTGATCGAGTTCCGCACGCCGCCCAACGAGCGGCGCGGCCAGCCCGTATGCCGACAGCCCCCGCGCCGAATGTGGTTCGGCGAGCGCACCGAGCAGGCGGTGGACCACGATCGGCTCGGCCTTGCCGCGCAGTGTGATGTCGCCGGCGGGCTCGAAGGCGAAGCGATACCGGGTCAGGGCGTGGGTGGCTGCCGAAACCAGGATCGTCCCCGGCGCCGCGGCGCCCAACAGACGGGAGGCCGTGTTCACGGCATCGCCCGTCACGTCGTACGTCGCGCCGGCAACAGCACTGAAACCGCCGGCCACCACCGGTCCGGTATGCACGGCGATATGCAGGGCCACCGGCTGGCCGAGCCGCGTCGCCCACGCATCGTTCAGCGTCCGGCCGACATCGAGTGCGGCCAGTGCCGCATCGAGCGCGCGCTGCGGATCGTCCTCATGGGCGACCGGCGCGCCGAACAGGGCCAGCACCGCATCGCCAATGAACTTCGCCACGAAGCCGCCGTAGCGGGTGATCTCCTGGGTCAGGGCCTCGAACAACGCGTTTTGAAACGCCCGGACATCCTCGGGATCCAGGCGCTCGGACAGCGCGGTAAACCCGCAGAGGTCGGCGAAGAGGATCGTGACCTGCCGGCGATCGACCTCCCGGGTCGGACTCGCCGGTGCCGGCAGCGGTTCAGCGCCGGTGCGGGTCGCAGGCTGTCGAAGACCACAGTGCGGGCAGAAGGCGAAACCGGACGATAACTCCTGGCCGCAGCCGACGCACGTCATCGAGAGGCTCATCAAGCCGTGCAGGACAGCCATTACCATAGCACCGGATCCCGCGAACGCTCCAGCGCTAGGCAGGATCGGCACCGTCAGCCTAGCATCGGCACCGCATTCCGCTGGGGAGTCTGGTCCATGCGTCAGCCCGTATCGTTCTACAGTGAAGGCGTGAAGCTCGACGGCGATCTGTTCCTGCCCGACGACCTGAGGCCGGGCGAGCAGCGGGCCGGTATCGTGCTGTGCCACGGCTACACCGGCGTAAAGGACCTTTACCTGCCCGACAACGCCGCGGCCCTGAACCAGGTCGGCTATGTCGTGCTGACGTTCGACTACAAGGGCTGGGGCAAGAGCGCGGGTGCGCGCAGCCGGCTCGCCCCCTTCAGCCGGGTCGCCGACGTGCAGGCAGCGATCACCTTCCTCGGCCTCCAGCCCAACTGCGACAAGCAGCGCATCGGGCTGTACGGCACCAGCTACGGCTGCGCCACGGTGGTGTTCACCGCCGCCATCGACGAGCGCGTGCAATGCACGGTCGGCGTCGTCGGCATGGGCCATGGCGGGCGATGGATGCGCAGCGTACGGCGGCCCGACGAGTGGTTCGACCTGCTGGCGCGCGCCGAGCAGGATCGCGAGCGGCGCGTGCTGACAGGCGAATCCGAATTCGTCGCCCGCGAGGAGGTGCTTCTGCCGGATCGCCAGTCGGCCGAGCTGGCGGCCAAGGCTCGCGCCGCCAATCCCAACGCCGTCGGCACGATCCCGCTGGAATACATCGACGAGACCCTGTCGTTCCACCCCGAATGGGTGGTCGACAAGATCGCGCCGCGGCCGCTGCTGCTGATCGCCGCCGGCAACGATCGCCTGGTCCCACCGGAGGACTGCCAGTCGCTGTTCGACAAGGCCGGCGAGCCCAAGAAACTGGTCGTGCTGCCAGGCGTCGGCCACTACGAGGTCTACAGCCGGCCGGCCTTCGACGACGTGATGCGCGAGACCAACGCCTGGTTCCGCCAGCACCTGCCGGCGGTCCGCCAGTAGCGGGCAGCCACGCCGGGAATATTCGGTATCACGCGCTACCGCGCTGGCCGGCGGTTTTGGATGACAATGCCGGAACGAGGGATACAGTTCGGACCAGGAGGACATCGCCATGGCCGAGATCAGGTTCGCTGCCGGTGCGCCGCATGCGCCGGGTTTGATCGGGCTGATGCAGACAGCACCGGGCCCGATCAAGGATGTGGTAGCCCACACCTACCGCAGCCTTGGCGCAGCGATTGCGTCGTCTGAGATCGACGTGCTGATCATTTTCGCCAACGACCACCTCGCCAACAGCCGCATCCGCGCCTATCCCGATTTCCTGATCGGCATGGCAGCCGAGCACAGCGGCCCCTATGAGTGGTTCAAGCCGTGGATCGGCTGCCGGGACTACACGGTCAAAGGCGCGCCTGACGTCGCCGCGGCGCTGTTCAACGGCATGACCCGGCGCGGCATCCGCATGTTCGCCCAGAACGAGAACCTGAAGTTCGACGACAACATCTCGGTACCGGTGCTGCTGACCGACATCGAGGGGTCCGGCGTTCCGATCGTGCCGGTGCTGCAGAACTGCACCGTGCCGCCGATCCCCGACCAGCACCGCTGCTACGCGGTCGGCCAGGCACTGGGTGATTTCATCCGCAACGACCTGCCCGCCGACATGCGGGTGGGCCTGCTGGGCTCCGGCGGGCTGAGCCACGAGCCGGGCGGCTCGCGCTACTATTTCATCGACGAGGACTTCGACCGCTGGTTCCTCGACCTCGTGGCGTCCGGCGATCATGACCGGCTGCTGCGCGAGCTGACCCTGGAGAAGATGGAAGCGGCCGGATCCAGCGGCACCGCCGAGCTGCTGGCGTGGGTTGTCGTGCTGGGCGCCATCGGGCCCCGGCCAGGCAAGAGCTTCGGCTATGCCGCGCATCGGGAGTTCAAATGCGGCGTCGGCGCCGTGCAGTGGGACATGGATGCCAACCAGCCCAAGCTGTGCGCCGCCGCCGAGTGAGGATGCCATGGGTCTTGAAAAATTCGATCCGTCGCTGGCGACACATGACCTGGTCCAGGACCTGAAATGGTCACCCGCGCTGCGCGATGAGTTTGCCGTCAACGAAGCGGGCGTGCTCGATCGCTATCCGCTGCGCCAGGACGAACGGTACGCCATTGAAACCCGCGACTTCCGCACGCTCTATGACATCGGCCTGCATCCCTATCTCGGCGGCCAGCTGGCGCGCCTGATCTTCGGCAACGAAGCCGGCAAGGGCGCCACCGTCGCCGTCAACAAGCTGGTCGAGTCGCTGCAGGGAAAAGGCCCCGTCAGGTAGAGCCGGGAGCGCGCCACTTGCGCACGAACCTCACCCTGAGGAGCGGCCCGCAGGGCCGCGTCTCGAAGGGTGGGCAACAGCGCAAGCGTTGCGAACAGCCTTTTCTAAGACTCCGCCTGTAGCCCATCCTTCGAGACGGCCGCTGCGCGGCCTCCTCAGGATGAGGTTGGTGACTGGAACATCGCGTGCTGCCGCATAAAAGCGACCGACCGCCCCGCGGAATGCGTCGGCGCGCATGCCGGCATTACGCGTTTGACGACCCACGCGGCCCCAGCGATTTGTATGGTATCGCTGCCGGATGCCGGGAGGGTTGGTCATGCGCTTCAGTTTCACGCACGAGCAGGAGGAATTCCGCACCATCGTGCGGCGCTTGCTGGAGGCGCGCGCACCCGTATCGGACGTCCGGCGCCTGATGGCAACGGACGCAGGCTTCGACCGCGACGCCTGGAAGAAGCTCAATCAGGAGCTGGGCCTGACGGCGATCCACATCCCCGAGGCCAATGGCGGCCAGGGCTTCGGCCATGCCGAGCTCGCCATCGTGCTGGAGGAGATGGGCCGCGGCCTGCTGTGCGCACCGTTCTTCTCGACCGCGGCGCTGGCAACGACGGCGATCCTGAATGCCGCCACGGAGGCGCAGAAGAAGGCGCTGTTGCCGAAAATCGCGGCTGGTGACGTCACCGCGACATTGGCGTTCTCGGAAGACGACGGCCGCAACGATGCCGACAGCGTGGCGATGACCGCGACGGCATCAGGCGATACCTATCGCCTGGACGGCATCAAGAGCTTCGTGCTGGATGGCCACACGGCCGATCTGATCATCGTGCTGGCCCGCAGCCCCGGATCGAGCGGCGCAACCGGCCTGTCGCTCTTCACTGTCGCGGGCGATGCCAAAGGCCTGGCGCGGCGGCGGCTGAAGACGATGGACGAGACGCGCAAGTTGGCGCGACTGCAGTTCGCGGGCGTCGAGGCCCAGCTGCTGGGCGAAGCAGGCGCGGCGGCAGAACCATTCGCCAAGACCATGCAGCAGGCGGCGGTGCTGCTGGCCAACGAGATGGTGGGCGGCGCCGACAAGCTGCGCCAAGCGGCGCTGGACTACGTCAAGATGCGCATGCAGTTCGGCCGCTCGATCGCCTCGTTCCAGACCACCAAGAACAAGGCCGCCGACATGCTGGTCGACGTCGAGCTGGCTAAATCGGCCGCCTACTACGCGGCCGCGGCGCTGGACGAGGGCGACGACGACCTGCCGGCGATCGCATCGCTGGCCAAGGCGAGCGCCGCCGAGGCCTATCTGCAGACGGCGATCCACGCCGTCCAGATGCATGGCGGCATCGGCTTTACCTGGGACAACGACACCCACCTCTGGTTCAAGCGCGCCAAGAGCTCGGAGATCCTGTTCGGCGATACCAACGAGCACCGCGAGCGAATGCTCCAGGCCTGGGGACACTCGGAAGGAGACCGCCCATGAGCGAACCGACGGAAGACACGGTCCGCGCCGAGGTGCGGGCGTGGCTGGAAGCCAACTGGAACCCGGACCTGGGCCTGGTCGAATGGCGCAACAAGCTCGCCGACTCGGGCTGGGGCGTGCCGCACTGGCCGAAAAAATGGTACGGTCGGGATCTACCCCAAGCGATGGTGCCGATCGTCGACGAGGAATTCCGGCGCATCGGTGCCGTCGGCGTCGCCAAGGCCGGCATCCGCACCTTGGCGGCGGCCACCATCCTGGCGCACGGCACCGACTTCCATAAGGAAAAGTACCTGCGGCGCATCCTCACCGGCGAGGACACCTGGTGCCAGCTGTTCAGCGAGCCGGGCAGCGGCTCGGACCTGGCCGGCGCCGTCACGCGCGCCGATTTCAAGGGCAATCACTGGGTGATCAACGGCCAGAAGGTGTGGACCACCAGCGCCCACAAGGCGCATTGGGGCCTGCTGCTGGCGCGCGCCAACTGGGACGTGGCCAAGCACAAGGGGCTCGCCTACTTCATCCTCGACATGAAGCAGCCCGGCGTGGCGGTGCATCCGCTCAAACAGATGAACGGGCACGCCTCGTTCAACCAGGTGTTCTTCACCGATGCCATCGTCGAGCCCGAGTTCCTGGTCTCCGAGGTCGGCGACGGCTGGAAGGTGGCGACGACGACCTTGATGCACGAGAGGCGCAGTGCCGACAGCCTGCGCAGCTGGGCCACAGCGTCCGATCGCAAGGGCCGCATCTACGAGGAAGAGCGGGCCGAGATCGCCACCACCATGGAGCCCTACAAGTGGTATCCGCAGCGCGCCGGCCGCGTCGACCTGGTGCTGGAGCGGGCCAAGGCCACCGGCAA
>DATEIF010000133.1:0-2691 GCA_035279205.1 Vineibacter sp. | reverse complement strand
AGCCCGAGCGCGGCGATTTCACCATCAGCAAGCTGGGCGACTATCGACTGTGGTCGTTCAGGCCGAGCCACCGCGCCGACGGCAGCCCGCCGGTCGTGTGCGCCTATCCCGAGGACCTGGCCTTCACCCCTGAGAGCCGTCACCTCGAGGCGGCCGGCCTGCAGGGCACGGCACGCCTTGTTACCGACCGGGCACGCATCATTCGCGCGCTTGTCGCCTCGGGCAACGCCATGGGTGTCCTGCCGGAGTATCTTTGTGGCGATCTGCGCGGCAATCCGGCGCTTGTTTCGACCCGGCTGCGCGAGACGCGGCCGATCTGGTTGCTGGTGCAGAACCACCTCAAGCGCGATCAGGCCGCCCAGGCGGTCGTTGCCTGGCTGCGCGGGTGTTTTGCGGCATTTCGTTGAACCGGCGAGGTGTGATGATGACCGACCCATCCGGCCGCGCGATCATGTGGCGGCGCATCATGGATGATCTGAGCGTCGAGCACGCGCAGCTGCGCCGCACGACCGCCGGTCCCGAACTGCGCGGGATCGTGCTGATCGCCGAAGGCGGTGCACCGTTGCGGATCGACTATCGTGTCACATGCGGCGCCGATTGGCAGACCGAGTCCGTGGACGTGGAGCAAACATACCAAGGCGAGCGCCGGACCCTGCAGCTGACGCACAATGGCGTCGGCCGCTGGATGGTAGACGGCCAACCGGCGCCTGAGCTCGATGGCTGCACTGATGTCGACCTCGGCGTCAGCCCGTCGACCAACGCCCTGCCGGTGAACCGGCTGCGCCTGGCGGTCGGCGGCGCGTCTGTCATCCGCGCCGCCTGGGTGCGCTTCCCGAGCCTTCAGATCGTCGCGGCCCAACAGTCCTATGAACGAACTGCCGAGATGCGCTACCGGTATCGCAGCCTCACCAGCGGCTTCGAGGCGCTGGTGGACGTCGATGCCGACGGCCTGCCGACCGAGTACGCCGGCGTCTGGCGGCGCATCGCCGAAGGCCCGGCGCTCACGCAGCAACCGGGGCCGGCACGTTCCTGATCCACGCTTCGCCGCCGCTGAAGGACCAGTCTTCCGACTGGGTGGTGGTGATGATCACCATCACGTCCTGCGGCCGGATACCCGGTGATTGTTCCAGCAGCGTCACCAGCCGCTTGTAGAAAGCCTGCTTGACGGCCGTGCTGCGCGGCTTGCCGGCCGTGATGCAGATCAGGACATAGTCATCCGACCGCGGACCGCCGAGATAGTTGCGGTCGAACACCAGCTCACCCGGCTCGTGCTGGTGGATGACCTGGAACCGGTCATCGGCCGGCACGTCGAATTCGTCCACCATGGCTTGATGAACGCCGTTGGAAAGGGCCCGGATATAGTCGGCTGACTTGCCTTTCAGGAGCGAAATGCGGGCGAAGGGCATGGCGAGATCCTCGTGGATGAGCCCGCTGCGCGGGCCTTGATCTGCCTCCATATAAGAGGGCATGATCATCCTGAAAATCAGGAATTATTGGATTCATGATTCGATAAATCAGGACTATTTCCGATGCGCACGTTCGATCTCGACATACTGCGCAGCTTCGCCCTCGGCGTGGAGCTGGGCAGCTTCGCCAAGGCCGCCGACCGGTTGGGCCGGTCCACGTCGGCGGTCAGCGCCCAGCTGAAAAAGCTCGAGGACCAGGTCGGTGCGCCCGTGCTGCGCAAGGCGGGCCGCGGGCTGGTGCTGACGGAAGCCGGCGAGACGATGCTGGCCTATGCCCGCCGCCTGCTCGAACTCAACGATGAAGCGGCGGCCGCGGTTCATGGCGTCGACCTCGAGGGCTGGATCCGGCTCGGCCTGCAGGAAGACTTTGGCGAGACGTTGCTTCCGGAGGTGCTGGGCCGCTTCGCGCGCGCCCACCCCAAGGTGCGAATCGAAGCACGGGTCGCCCGCAACGCCGACCTGCTGGATCGCGTGACCGCGGGCCGGCTCGACCTGGCGCTGGCGTGGAGCAACGGCGAAAGCCGCGTGCATGGCGAGGCCGTGACCGACCTGCCCTTATGCTGGATCGGCCCGGCCGACGAAGCGCTAGCCTGGCCTGGACCGCGCAGCGCACCCCTGCCCCTGCTGGCGTTCGAAGCGCCGTGCCTCTTCCGTACCGCCGCCACCGCGGCCCTCGATCGCGCCGGCATTCCCTGGCGGGTCGCGTTCACCAGCCCCAATCTCAGCGGATTGTGGGCGGCCGCGGCGGCCGGCCTGGGGATCACCATCCGCACGCCGCTGGGGGTGCCATCGCGCACCCGTACGCTGGCGACACGGGAACTGGGCCTGCCGCCGCTGCCGCGTCTCACGCTGGTGCTGCACCGCGCGAAGACCGATCCTGATCCGCCCACGGCCCGGCTCGCCACGATCGTGCTGCAGGCGGTGCGCGAGTCGATCAATGCCGTCCGGCCATCACCGACCGCAAAGACGCTAGCTCACTGAGTCGTGGCGAACCTCATCATCCCGAGCCGCGAGAGGTCCTCACTGCACTCGGGATGACAGCGCGTGGCGGCGCGGCTTGCCGGATGACTAGTCAGCTCATCGCGAGGACGGTCTTGGCGACACCCTGCCCGCTGAAGGCAAACGTCAGCGCCTCACGGTACTGTTCGAACGGAAAGATCCGCCCCACCGGTGGCACGAGCCGGCCGTCGCGCACCCAGTCGAGCAACTCGTCCACCTGCGCACG
>DATEIF010000132.1:0-19593 GCA_035279205.1 Vineibacter sp. | reverse complement strand
CACGCGCTGAAGTTCACGCGCGCGCAGCTGATCACAAAGCTCTACCTGCCCTCGGCGTTGCCCTCGATCCTGACCGGCGTGCATCTCGCCCTGATCTACTCGTGGGTGGCCAGTGTCGGGGCCGAATACTTCATGACGGTGGGGCCCGGCATCGGCGGACTGATCATTGCCGGGCGCGAGCGCTTCCAGATGGACCTGGTGATGCTTGGCATCCTGATCCTCGGCCTGGTCGGATTTTTGATCAACCGCGGCGCCTCGGTGGTCGAGGCCTGGCTTCTGCGCTGGCGGCCACATTGAGCCGGCGATGCGTAAACCTGAGCTAAGGAGAGCAAGATGAGTGCACAAGCAGCCGTTCTGGAACGCGCAGCGCTCGACGTGCGGCCGGTCACAGCCCGCATCGGTGCGGAGGTCACGGGCATCACGCTGTCGGGGCAACTGGAGCCGGCCCGCGTCGCGGCCATTCGCGCGGCACTGGTTCGCCACAAGGTGCTGTTCTTCCGCGGCCAGCATCACCTGGACGAAGCAGGCCAGGAGGCCTTCGGTCGGTTGCTCGGCGAGCTGGTGCCGCATCCCACGGTGCCGTCTCTCGACGGCACGTCGTTCATCCTGGACATCGACGGATCGCACGGCGGCGGCCGGGCCAGTTCGTGGCACACGGACGTGACGTTCGTCGACGCCCCGCCGGAGATCTCGATCCTGCGCGGTGTCGTCGTGCCGGACGCCGGCGGCGACACGGTGTGGGCCAACACCGCCATCGCCTACGCCGACCTGCCGCCGATCCTGCGCGAGCTGGCCGACAAGCTGTGGGCGGTCCACAGCAACGACTACGACTATGCCGCCAGCCGCCCGAACGCGCGGCCGGAAGACCTGCGCCGCCACAACGAGATCTTCACCAAGACGGTCTACGAGACCGAGCATCCGCTGGTGCGCGTGCATCCGGAAAGTGGTGAGCGGTCGCTGGTGCTGGGCCATTTCTTCAAGCGCTTCGTCGGCCTCAGCACCGCCGATTCGCGGCGTCTGTTCGAGCTGTTTCAGGCCCATATCACGCGCCACGAGAACATCGTGCGCTGGCGCTGGGCGCCGGGCGATGTGGCGATCTGGGACAACCGCGCCACCCAGCACCGCGCCATCGACGATTACGGCACCCAGCCCCGCATCGTGCGGCGCGTGACCATCAAGGGCCCCGTGCCGGTCAGCGTCGACGGCCGGCATAGTGTGGCCGTGCGGAGCTGAGCACCTTGCCTTCCCCCGGAAGGGGATGACCTTCCCCTCCGGGGGAAGGTCGCTCAACGTGGAGTTTTTGACGCACACACTGCGACCTCTCGACCGCTGGAGGCGCTTGCCTTTCCCGGCCGGGCGCGGAATCGTGCGGTATGAGCCTGTCTGCGCCTTCGGAGCGCCGCCTTCTGGCGGTGCTCGGGCCGACCAATACCGGCAAGACCCATCTGGCGATGGAACGCCTGCTCGGTCACGAGTCGGGCATGATCGGCTTTCCGCTGCGCCTGCTGGCGCGCGAAAACTATGACCGCGCGATCCGCAAGGTGGGCGCCGGTGCCGTCGCCCTGGTGACCGGCGAGGAGAAGATCCAGCCGCCCAACGCCCGCTATTTCATCTGCACGGTCGAGTCGATGCCGCTGGAGCGCCCGGTGCGCTTCCTCGCCGTCGACGAGATCCAGATGTGCGCCGACCCCGAACGCGGCCACGTCTTTACCGACAGGCTGCTGCGCGCCAGGGGCATGGATGAGACCATGCTGCTGGGTGCCGACACCATGCGGCCCCTGCTGTTGCGCCTGTTTCCGGATATCGAGATCATCGCCCGTCCGCGATTCTCGACCCTGAGCTACGGCGGGAGCAAGAAAGTGACCCGCCTGCCGGCTCGCTCGGCCATCGTCGGTTTTTCCGCCAGCGAGGTCTACGCGCTGGCCGAACTGGTGCGCCGCCAGCGCGGGGGCGCTGCCGTGGTGATGGGCGCCTTGAGTCCGCGCACGCGCAACGCGCA
The DNA here is from genome assembly GCA_035279205.1 of Vineibacter sp. GTDB lineage: Bacteria > Pseudomonadota > Alphaproteobacteria > Reyranellales > Reyranellaceae > Vineibacter. The sequence goes on along the minus strand of DATEIF010000132.1, from coordinate 17,594 downwards.
GGTCGAGATGTTCCAGAATGGCGAAGTCGACTACCTGGTCGCCACCGACGCCATCGGCATGGGGCTCAACATGGAGGTCACGCACGTCTGGTTCGCCGGCGTGCAGAAGTTCGACGGGCGCGGTGTCAGGCCGCTGCGCAACGAGGAACTGGCGCAGATCGCGGGCCGCGCCGGACGGCACATGACCGACGGTACGTTCGGCACCACCGCCGATGTCGGGCCATTGACCCAGGAACAGGTCGAGGCGATCGAGAACCACCGCTTCGATCCGATCCGCACCATCCAGTGGCGCAGCGCCGATCTGGATTTCCGTTCGATTGCCGCGCTGACCGAATCGTTGAACGCGCCGCCGGGGCTGCCGGGACTGCAGCGCGCCCGCGACGCCGACGACCAGATCGCGCTCGCCGCCCTGGCGCAGCGGCCCGAAATCGCCGATGCAGCCAAGAGTCATCAGCGCGTACGGCTGTTGTGGGACATCTGCCAGGTCCCCGACTTCCGCAAGACCATGAGCGAGGAGCACACCTCGCTGCTGGCGCAGCTCTTCCGTTACCTGACCGCGCCGCTGGAGCGGCTGCCGGATGACTGGGTCGATAGCCATATCAAGCGCTTGGAGCGCTATGATGGCGATATTGATACCCTGATGGGACGTATCGCGCATACGCGCACCTGGACATATATTTCGCACCGCGTCGGCTGGCTCGAGCGGGCGGCACAGTGGCAGGAACGGACGCGGGCCATCGAGGATCGCCTGTCGGATGCATTGCACCAGCGGCTGACGCAACGGTTTGTGGACCGGCGTACCGCCTTGCTGGTAAGGAAACTGAAGTTGCCGGAGGAATTGATGACTGGCGTCTCGGAAACGGGCGAAGTCACGGTTGAGGGTGAGCGGCTGGGGCGCATCGAGGGCTTCCGTTTTGCGCCCGAAACCGCGCGTGACGAAGCCGATCAGCGAACCGTGTTGTCGGCTGCCCTGCGTGCGCTGCGCCAGGAGTTGCCGGCGCGGCTCGAGAAGTTCGTGAACTCGCCCGATGCCGCGATCGGCATCGACGAGAAGCTGCGCCTGACATGGGGCGGCGGCGCGATCGCACGTCTGTTGCCGGGCGCCGATCCCCTGTCGCCCAAGGTCGAACCCCTGAGCAGCGACCTGCTCGACGGCCCGGGACGCGAAGCGGTGCGCAAACGCTGCGCCGACTGGCTCGAAGCCAGCATCAGAAAATCGCTACCTGACCTGATGGCGGCACGCGAAGCGGAGTTGTCGGGCGCGGCGCGCGGCGTGATCTTCCAGCTCGGCGAAGCGCTGGGCGCCATGCCGCGCGCACCGCTGGAAGAGCAGATCGCCGCCATGACGGATGCCGACCGCAAGGCGTTGGCGCGCACCGGCGTGCGACTGGGCGTCTACACCGTCTTCATCCCGACCATGCTGAAGCCGGGCGCCATCCGCACGCGCGCCTTGCTGTGGACCATCTTCAAGGGCGCCGAGAGCATTCCGCCGCTTCCGGCCGAAGGACGTACGTCGGTCGTCGTGACACCGGAGATGGATCGCGACTTCCTCGCCGCTGTCGGCTATCTGCCGATGGGCGATCGCGCCATCCGTGCCGACATGGTGGAGCGCCTGGCCTGGGTGGCACGCAATGCCGTGCGCGCGTCGCGTGACGCACACCGGTCATGGCAGGAGACGCCGAAGCCGACCGCCGCGACCGCGGCACGTACCAGCCCCGGTACGGATGGCGTCGTCACCGAATGGATGATTGCCGCCGCGGCGCTCGGAGAAACGGTCGACGCGGTCGCCGCGCCGGCAGCGGACGCGACGAGCGCACCGGCGGACGCCGCACCGCAACCCGACGCCACCGTCGACGAAGCACCGGCGCCGATCTGGACGCGCGGTTCGCCGGAGACCGGTGGCGCCATTCCCGTGGCCGAGACCTTCTCGCCCGTCTCGCGCACGTGGAGCCTGGCAGTCGCGTCGAAGAATGCGGCGGCGGCCACGACCGCCGCGCCGGAACGGCCGACATTGCCGCCCGGCCATTTCCGGGTGACACCGGAGATGCTGTCGCTGATCGGCTGCGGCGAAGCCGAGATGACCATCATCCTGCGCGCCCTGGGCTATCGCGTGCATCAGCCGCCGGAGGGTGCGGAAGGCCCGACGACCTTCTCGATGCGGCCGCGCTTCCAGCGCGAGCGCGAGGATTATCGCGGCCATGATCGGCGCGGCCCGCCGCCGGAGTGGAAACGCCGACGCCATGGCGATCAGGCGCCGCACGAAGGACGCGAGGACCGCAGGCCACGGCGTGATCGGCGCCAGGATGGTCCACCGCCCTCCGAAGGCATGTCACCGCAGCAGCCGGGCGCCGGTGCGACGACGGCGGGCGATGATCGCAGGCCGCCGCGGCGTGATCGTGGACCGCGCGAGGATCGACGCGATCGGCCCGAAGGCGGCGGCAAGTTCGGCGGTCCGCAGGGCGAACGACGTGGGGACGGTGAGCGGCGCTTCGGCCCGCGCCGGGACCGTGAACGCGAATCAGGACCGGAAGTCCGCCTCGTCGCCACGACGGAGAAGAAGGGTGACCGCCCCGCCTCCGACTCGCCTTTTGCCAAGCTGCTCGAGTTGAAGCTGGGCAAGACGTGAGACTGATTGTCATCCGGAGCGAAGCGAAGGATCTTTTGAGCGGCCCCTGCGCACGGAACCACTGATGGCGCACTGCGCTCCAGTAAGCTCTGCCCGTGCGAATCGACGGCCTAAAAGATTCCTCGGCTCGCTCAGGATAACAGCGAGTGCGGAATAACTGCCGTGTCGGTATCGACGGGCAGCGAGACGATCCGCCTCGACAAGTGGCTGTGGCACGCGCGCTTCTTCCGATCGCGCAGTGCGGCGACCCGCGCCGTTGCCGGCACGCCGTTTCGCATCGACGGACGCCCTACTGACAAGCCCCATGCACTGGTCGGACCGGGCATGGTCTTGACCTTTACGCTGGGTCCGCATGTCCGGGTGGTGCGGATTCTGGCAACGGGTACGCGCCGCGGGCCGGCAAGCGAAGCCCGCCTGCTGTACGAGGATGTCAGCGAATCCACCTGAGCGGCGTGGCTGTGGCATACTGCAGCCATGACGGATGTCACGGCACGTGACGATGACACCGAGATCGGCGCTTTGGACGGCGGCTGGGCACAGCGCCGGCTATCGGATTCCACCGGTCGCACCGTGGCGACTCAGCTGGTGTGCCGGCCGGACCGGCCGTCGCGGCTGCAGTCCGCCATACCAGCACCGGAAGGGCGCAGCCTGATCGCGCGCGGCGGCGGCCAGAGTCTGGGTGATGGAGCCCTCAATGACGGCGGCGCCGTCGCACTGACGGTGCGGCTCGACCGCATGCTGTCGTTCGACGCGCAGAGCCGCATCCTGATCGCCGAAGCGGGCGTTACCATCGGCGATATCCTGCGCACATTCCTGCCGCGCGCGCATATGCCGGCCGTCTGCCCGACTCCCGCTACGGCCACACTGGGCGGCATCATCGCCGCTGATTCCTATGGCAGTAACCATGTCCGTGCCGGCAGCTTCGGTCAGCACGTGGTCTGGCTAGACCTGATCACGCCGCGCGACGGATTACGGCGCGTCTCCCCGGACCAAGACGCAGATGTGTTCGACGCCACCATCGGCGGCATGGGTCTGACCGGGCTCATCGTACGCGCTGCCATCCGCCTGGTGCCGGCGGCATCGGCGTTCGTTACCGTGCACCGCCGGGCGGTGCGATCGCTGGACGCGCTGATCGACGAACTCGCCACGGCGGCCCGGGCCCACGATTATGCCGCGGCCTGGATCGACGCGCTGGCCGACGGCGCGGCACAGGGGCGCGGCGTCCTGGAAACCGCCGACATCGCCGCCGCCGGCAAGCGCAAATGGACACCGATGCCGCTGGATGCCGCAGCGGGATTGTCCGCCACGATCAAGAATGCGCTGCCGCTGCGCGCCCTCAACGCACAGCGCTTCCGGCGCGCGATGAAGGGGCGCAGTGCCATGCTGGCGCTGGACCGCTTTCTGTTTCAGCAAGACCGCATCGCCTCATCACGCGAGCCGGAAGATCGGCATCGTTTCGCCCGCTTCCACTGCGTGTTGCCGCGCGATGGTGCCACAGCGGCCGTCCGCCGGCTGTTCGACATCGCGCGACGGGGCGGCGGCGCCTCTTGCGTCGCCGCCCACGCCGTCGCTGATGAAGGTCGCGGTCATTTGAGCGTCGCGCGGCCCGGCATCGGCCTGACACTGGATCTGCCGGCACCGGTGGCGGTGGCGAATCTCATGCACCGTTTGGAGCGCGAAACGCTGGACCGCGGCGGCCGCGTCTTCCTGGCCAGCGATTCGCACCTGACCGATCACGGCTTTGCCGCCATGTATCCGCGCCTGGCGGCATTCCGAACCGTGCTTGCTGCCGTCGATCCCGATATGCGCCTGCAGTCGGATCTCGCACGCCGGCTGCGGTTGCGCGACTACATCGTGTAGGTGGTCGTGGCGGCGGCGCGCGATACGTGGCTTATCCTCGGCGCTTCCTCGGCGCTGGCACGCGCCTTCGCCCGGCGCGCCGCCCGCGAGGGCGCACAGCTGGTGCTGGCAGGACGCGACATGGCCGACCTCGCCGACAGTGCCGATGATCTGCGGACGCGCTTTGCTGCCGATGTCGAGATCGTCGCCTTCGATGCCGTGGCACCGGAAACGCACGCAGCCGTGGCGACGCGACTGGCAGCCGCCGCGCGACCCAACGTGCTGCTGGCCTTCGCCGCGATGCCGACGCAGCAGGAGATGGAGCGCAAACCGGTGCTGGCGGCTGCAACGATGCAGGCCAATTTGGCGGGCGCCGCCACGATCCTGCTGCAGCTCTTGCCGGTACTGCAGGCCAAGCGTGGGACTCGGGTAGTGATCGTGGGCTCGGTCGCAGGTGACCGCGGCCGGCCGCGCAACTATGTCTACGGCGCTAGCAAGGCCGGCCTGCATGCGCTGGCGTCGGGCTATCGCGGCCGGCTTCATCGCACCGGCGGTTCGGTGACCCTGGTGAAAGCCGGACCGTTCGACAGCGGCATGACCTTTACGCGCACTGGCCTGCGCGGCGTCGCACCGGTCAGCGCCGTTGCCGACGACTGCTGGCGTGCCGCGCAACGACGATCCGCGGTAGTCTACACGCCTGCCATCTGGCGCTGGATCATGATGGCCGTGAAGGCGATTCCCGAGCCGCTGTTCAAGCGCCTGGATCTGTGAGATCCCTGGGCGCGCGGAAGGTCCGCGTTCCCAGGATCATCCCTCGACGACGTCCAGCACCTTGCCGTGCGCGTCCAGCAATGCGGCGAGCAACGGGCCGCCAAAGCCGCAACCACCGTCCACAGTTAAGGTATGGGGGGCCTCGCGGATGCCGGGATGGCTGCGATCAAAACCGCGGATGAAGCGTTCGATACTGCCGTATGGCGCATCGATTGCCTCGAACGGTGTGCTGCCGCCCCACCAGAAGGCATCGCCCTGCAGGTCGAGCGGCTTCGTCGTATCGACACCGTGGTGCACCACAAGCAGCTGGCCATCCTCGCTCAGCGCGGCGCGGCGCACCGCCGTCAGCCACTGGGCGTGGCCCGGCCGCGCCCGCAGCGCCTGCCGGAGTTGAGAGGTCCACCGCGCGATGGCCACCGGGCCGTCGCGTACGGCACGCTCACCTTCGCTGATCGCACCCTCGCCGCCGTAGGCCGCGATGGTGCCGCCCAATCCACGATGCAGCATCCAGCGCAGGACCTCGCCCGGACCCTGGGCATAGTGAAGCTGCTCCAGCTTGGTCCACATCTCCTCCTGGGTGCCGCGGAGGAAGACCACATCGCAGGCGCGCGCCCCCGGCAGCGCCAACACACGCCGTCGCAGTGCCAGCGCCAGGTCGACCGTCGGCGACACGTCAGGGGTTTCGCCGCCGGCTGCGCCGCCGATCAGGTTGCCGAGGAACACCAGGGCGTCGCCCGGCTCAAGGCGCGCGGCGATCGCATCGGCCACCGGCAGTAGTCGATGCACCATGCCGTGGACGGCGGCGATCGCCCACAGGCGTTTGGAGTCGCGTAATGCGGCAATTGCTGCCGGCGTCTTCATGGCAGATGCAACATAACCGACTAGCAACGGGACCTGTCAAAATCCGCCGGGGAAAACCCGATCGGCACGGGCACATCGCATCAACACGAAGGGCCGGTCCATGGGACCGGCCCTTCAACACATGACAAAGGGGTAGAGGGTCAGCCGCCGCGGCGCAACACCTCGATCGTGTCGCCGGGGAACAAAGGTGTGTCCGGCTTGGCGTCGCATGTCTGGCCCGGGCGGAAAATGACCGACCGATCGGGGCTGGCGCGCCGCTCGAGGCCACCCGCCAGCGCCGTCGCGCCGCGCACATCGAGCCCGAAGGAGAACGGATAACGTCCCGGCTGACGCACCTGGCCCAGGACCGTCACGGGGCGATAGCCCGAGACCTGCACCGACACCCGCGGATCGACCAGGATGTTGGACTTCAGCTTGCGCGTAATCTCGGCCTGAATGTCGGACACGGTATGGTCAACGGCATCGACCTCGCCCGCGAGGGCAATCACGATCTTGCCGCCGGCGTCGACCTCCGCCTCGCTGCCCAGTTCGGGCTGGCCGACGACGGTAATACGCACCTTGTCGCCAACACCCAGCTTGTACTCAAGCCCGCCGATCGCGGCCTTGGTGGTGGGACACGGCACACCCGTGCTGGTCGTCCCGCCCTCGCATCCGGCCAACGCCAGTGCGCTAGCCAGCGCAAGAATCGAAATCGTCCATCGAACGACGGGCCTATTGCCCGAAGACCGCTGCAATTTAAAGCCGGTGATCATAGCAACCTGCCGCAATATGAGTCGTTACGCTGCGCCGAGCGTCAGAACTGGGCACCGAGTGTGATGAGGAAGCGATTGTCCGTGTAGCTCACACTGGTTGGCTTGGCGTTGCGGCGCTCGAAGAAATACCGCGGGCCCGCATAGAAGTTCTTGTTGAAGAAGTACTTCGCCCCGACGTCGAAGAACCAGTAATCCTCGCGCAGGCCCTGACCCCGGTAGCGATAGCGGCTGTAGGCGACGCCCGCGTCGAGCAACAGCGGATCGAACGGCTCCCAGCCTGCCCGCAGACTGAACGTGGTCTCGATGGCATTGCCGATGGCCGCCGAGGTGCTGCTGAACGTGCGGTACTGCGAGAACGAGCGTCGTGCCTCCGCCTCGATCGAGACATTGTCGAGTGGATTCCAGAACAGTCGGCCGAGGAAGGACAGGCCATCCTGCGGCTTGCCACCGTTGCCGCTATAGGTACGGCGCAGGTAGCCGACACCAGCTTCGGCCGTGATGGTCCGGGTCACGTCGTACGAGACACCGAGCCGCACATCGAAGCCCTGGTTGTCCCGGTTGAACGGACCGGAATTACGGTCGTAGCGCACCCACTCGTACGACGGGTCGATGAAGACCGAAAACTCGGGCGTGAGACGGTATCCGAGACGGGCGCTGATATCGTAGACGTTGAAGTTCTCGTTGCTCGTGACCCCGCTCACGTAGTCGAAACGACGGAAGCGCGGACCGATGCGGCCATAGAACGGATCACCGTTGTAGACGAGATCCGTGCCGGCCGTGATCACGTTGACAATCTGCCGGCGACCATTTGTCGTCGTGGTCAGAAGGCCCGGCGCGCCGAACGACAACGCATTACGCGAAAACTCGGCGTAGGTGTTCCACAACAACTCGTCCGTGAGATCGACGCGACCGCGCGCGCCGACGGTGAACGCCTCGTAGTTGGCGCGCGACAAGTCGAAATAGCGCCCGATCTCACCGGTGGCGTACAGGTCAAGCCCGTGCTGGCCCCAATCGGAGCTCAGGGTGAAGGACGGCCGCACCCGGAAAATGAAGGCGTCGTCGCGGCCATGACGGGTGCGAAAGACGTTGTCGTCGTACTCGCCATCGACCTCGATCCGGGGAAAGAAAACGAAGCTGCCGACTGGCAGGCCATCCGGCGGATCGGCCCGCGGGCGCCGCAAAACCGAGGCATCACGCGCCGACAGATCCTCCTGTGGCACCGCCGCACCGCGCTTGGGTGCCGGCGGCGCGGTTGGTACCGCGGTCGGCACCGTGTACTGCCCGGCCGCGGGTACGCTGGCCACTCCAGCCACCAAGCCACTACACACGGCCGCGAGAACCGCAAAGGATCGCCCGGCCTTAAAGGTCGATGAGATACACACGTGACTGCCCCGGAGGAGAAAAACCAAGATTCTAGCTGCGGCTCAGCGGCTGGCACGCGCCCTGGCACGGCGGCGGCGGCGGCTGGCACACGCCACCCGGGCAGTTCCGCAGACCCGGCGGTTGGTCCTGCGGCAGCTCAGCCAAGGCGCGATCGATGCGGGCTTCCTGCTCAAGACAGCTGCGGTTGGAAACCGGCCCCATGGACTGGGCCGTGGAATCCAGCACGAAGCCGGATGTCTGGCCGACGGGCTCGATCAACAGGGCACCGATTTCGGCGGTCTGCGGGAAGGCGAGCTGCAGATCACCACCGGCATGGTCGACGTCGAACACGACGGCAGGTGCGCTACCCGGCAACACATTGCTGGGCGAGAAAACCTGGTCGGGCGCTCCGTTGGCGAGCGCACCACGCGGCAGCCAGCGATCGGGGCCGGCCGCCGTCACCTCGATCGACCGTCCATTGGCCTGGATGGTGCGGCCGAACGGTGTCGTCAACGCCTGGGCCAGCGGCCGCTTGCCGCTGATGACCACGACCCGGTACTTGCCTTCCGGCATCGCCGTCTTGAAGCTCGAAATGCCAATGATCGAGTCACCCGATGCCGGATAGGCATCGTTGTAGCGTACGCCGGTCAGATTGCTGCCGGTGATGCGGGGATCACCCGGCGATACGGCGCGCATCCCGGGATAAACGGGCTGGCCAACCGGACCAAAATCAAACGCCTGCGCTCCGCGCGGCACGTTGAAGCGGCGGACGCACACCGAGTCGATAATGTGCGCGGCGCACACCGATCCCTTGGAAATCAGAGCGATTTCATTCAGGACGTTGGGTGGGCATGAGCGCGACGCCAGGCACTTCTCGTTCACCGACTTCAGGAGCTGAATCGCTCGGTCCGTGGTGGCAACCCGGTCCGGGTAGGCAGCCTGCAGATAGTTCCGGATGCGGCTGCGCCAATCTCCATCATTGCGGGCGATAGCGTCGGCCAGATCGTTCGCCTGGGCAACCAACACGGTGGGCGCTGTCCCCCGGGAACCGCCCAGCTGCGGTGGTGCAGCCGAAACGGATGTCAGCGCACCCACACCAAGGAACAGACCGGTGAGGGCGGGCGCAAGGCGTGAGAGCAACATAAATCGCTTCCTGGAAAAGCCGTGATTGTCGGTAGATGCATAAATCTACCAAATTTTTATAACATTTTCGATGCCATAAAAGTACTCCCTTTCTCGGCGACCCAGCGGAGAGGTCGGAACAAATCAGGAAACCAGGCCGAAAATGGCGCTAAATTCGGTCCTGAATTGCATTGATTGTCGGGTGACATTTTCTGCTCGCATAAACCTAATTTGAATATCTTCACTATAAACTTGATGAAGATCCTTTAACATATTGTAAAATCTTATTGTTTCTGCAATATTGAGCTGAAGATGAGAACGATGACAAAGCACCGATGCTGACTGGTCCGACGGCCAGTGCGTTCATGCAGCGTCATTTTCTCGCCCGCGGCCGATCGGCGGCGGTGTCTGACCGGCCAGTCCATGCGTCCCGATCGCTCTCAGGATAACGCCACCGACCCGATCGCCCACCATCCGGCGGCCGGTTTTACCCCGCCGCTGGCCGACCCGCGGTTAGGGCTGGCCGCGTCTTCCCGGCGGATCGATCCGCTGGTCCGCTGCTTTCTGCATGTCGCCCAGCAGCTGGGCCAGCCAATGTCCGAGGCCGAACTGCGCGCCGTCGTCCCCGTGGGCAGTCACGGCATGGACGAGCCTTTGTTCCTGCTGGCCTGCCAGCGCGTCGGGCTGCACGCCGCCGCCACGGCCCTGACATCGGCCAGCTTGGAACGGCTGCCGACACCTCTCGTCCTGGTCGCCGAGGCGGGCCGGGCCGCGTACGTCGTGACCGCGCGGGCCGCCGGCGGCGCGGGGCTCTGCCTCTTCGATGCCGCCGACGGCAGCAGCCGGACGTTGGCCACCGACGCCGTCGCGGCATTGGCCGATCGCGCCATCCTGGTCGCAGAGACGGAGCGGTCGACGCCCGCCAGCTGGCAGGAACTGCTGCGCAGCCGGGTCAGGAAGGTTCTGGGCGAGCTGCTGGTCGCCTCGTTCGTCATCAATATCCTGGCGCTCGCCACCCCGCTCTTCATGATGGCGATCTTCAATCGCGTCATCGCTCATGGCAGCCCCGAGACGCTCGGCACCACGATGGTCGTGCTGATGATGGGCATGGCTATCGCCTACCTGTTCGACCTCGCGCTGCGCATCCTGCGTGGCTATGTGTCCAGCCATACCGGTGCGCGCATCGACACGTTGATGTCGAGCGAAGTGGTGCGGCACCTGATCCATCTGCCGTATCACCATTTCGAGCGAACGCCGTCGGGCGTCATCGCCGAGCGGCTGCGCCAACTCGACACGTTGCGCGCCTTTTTTACCGGCCACATGCCGTCGCTGATCATCGATCTGTGTTTCGCCGGCCTTTACCTGAGCGTTCTTTTTCTGATCAGCTGGCCGATCGGCGTTCTCGTGCTGGCGATAGCGCCGCTCTTTGCCGGCATTTCGCTACTGACGCACCGGGCACAGAAACGCCACATCGAGGAAAACTTCCAGGCCCTGGCGGCCAAGAGCTCGACGCTGAACGAGACCGTCAACAACGCCGGCACGATCAAGGCACTGGGCCTTGAGGCAGAGATGGAAAAGCGCTGGTCGGCACGCGTGGCGCAGTCGGCGTGGACCGGGTTCCGCGCCAACAACCTGGCCAATGTCGTCGCCTCGGTCACCAGCGTGCTGCAGCTCTTCGTCGCGCTGGGTGTCGTCCTGCTCGGCGTCTGGGAACTGGCCGAGCAGCGCCTGTCGATCGGCGCGCTGATCGCGGCCAACATGCTGGCCAGCCGGGCGCTGACGCCGATGCGCCAGGTGGTCAATGCCTGGCACACGATCATGGCCGTGCGTTCGGCTTTCGCGCGCGTCGACGAGATGATGCGCCTGCCGACGGAAATCCAACCCGGCCGCCTGGCGCCGATGCCGCCGATCGCCGGCGAGGTGACGTTGGAGCGCGCTGATTTCCGCTATGACGATGACGCATCGACCGTCCTGCATGATGTCGACCTGCAGATCGATGCCGGGTCCATCGTCGGCATCATCGGCCCGTCCGGCTCGGGCAAAACCACGATCGCCAACCTGATCCAGGGCCTGTGTCGTCCGTCAGCGGGCCGTGTGCTGGTCGACGGTACCGATATCGCTCACATGTCGGCGGCGCAGTTGCGGGCGCAGATCGGCTGCGTGCCGCAGGACGTGCAGCTCTTCGCCGGCACGGTGCGCGAGAACATCGCCATGGGCGTTGCCGACAAGGACACCGCGCGCATCGTCTCCGTTGCCAAGTTCGTCGGCGCCCACGCCTTCATCCAGCGCCTGCCGCAGGGCTACAATACCGTACTGGGCGAGCGCGGCGTTGGCCTGTCGGCCGGACAGAAGCAGCTGCTGTGCATCGCCCGGGCGCTGATCCGCAACCCGCGCATCATCGTGCTGGACGAAGCGACCAGCGCCCTTGATCCGGCCAGCGAGGAACAGCTGCTGCGTGCGCTGCGCTCGAATGCGCACGGCCGCACCGTCATCATGATCACGCACCGCCTGGCGCCGCTGGCCATCGCCGACAAGGTGGCCTTGATCGTCGACGGCCGCATCGAACGGTTCGGCCCGCCGACCGAGGTCATGGCCTATGCCCGCATCCGCATGGCCGAGGCCAGCCGCGGCCAGAAGGTGCCGCCGGCGACGATCGCCGGGCTGGGCCTGGGCATGCCTCTCAGCACGGTGTGATGCATGACCGACATCGTCGAGACCGGCGGACCAGGGCGGCATGATCGGACGACGGCCGTGGTACGGCACGCATCGCCGCCTGGACCGACTACTGCAACGGAAGGCGCCCTGGTCCGTGCCGTCGCCGAAGCACGCCTGCCGGGCGCGCGCGGTCGGTTCGAGGACTTCCTGCCCGACACCGAAGCGATCACACAACGCCGCCATTCGCCGTTCGCGACCTGGCTGATCTTCACGCTGGCGGCGCTGGTCATCGCCAGTGTCGCCTGGATGCATCTGTCACGCATCGACGAGGTTGTGAGTGCACCGGGCCTCGTCCGCATCGCGAGCACAACGGCCACCGGCGAGAGTGCGCGCCTGGAAATCGAGGCCCGAGTCGCCGGCAACGATGTCGGCATGATCACGCCGGGCCAGGTGGCGACCATCAAGGTGCAAGCCTTTGACTGGACCCGCCACGGCACGCTGAAAGGCCGAGTCGTGGAGATCACGCCCGCTGCAGCACCGTACTTTCTGGCGCGGATCACCCTCGACAAGGACTTCCTGGGCGACGACCAGCGCCGCCACCCGCTGATGGCTGGCATGACCGCCACGGTCGACCTGCATGTCGGCGAGCGTTCGATCCTGAGCTTCTTCACATCGGGCGTGCTGCGGACCGTCGGCCCGAGCCTGCGCGAGCGCAACTAGTCGAGCTAGTCCAGCGGGCCGTAGGCGGCGGGAAAGTCGGCGATATCGAGTGTCGATGCGCCGGGCACGGCAACGAACCGGCAGTCGTGCGCACCGTCCTCGTGAAGTGCGTGCGCGACATAGCCCACCTCCTTCAGGCCATAGCGTGGCTGGCGCCTGTCGGGGATGATGAAGCCGGTCGATGGCGCCCATACGTGCCGGACCCCTGACACCTCGCTGGTGCGGTACTGATGGACATGGCCGCTGGCCACCAGCGTCGGGCGCATCTTGCCGAAGGCCGCCAGCAGCCGTCCGCGCGGGCCAGGATTGAGGAAGCGGCCACCGACCGCCGTCTCGTCGGCGGACTGATCAAACAGCGGCTTATGGATGAACAACGCGATGCGCCGGCCCCGCGCGCCCGCGGCCGCGTCGGTGATGAACTCCTCCTGCTCGGCGGCGGCCTCGAGGTCGGCGCCGAGCAGCTGGGCATTCACCGCGATCAGGCGCCAGCCCGGCACATCCAGCAGCCACCAATCGGCGCCGAAGTGGCGCCGGTAGCGGGCCCGCCGCGGCGCGTCGATCGGATGGTCGTAGCCGGCATGGCGGACCTCCTGGTTGTCGCCGACATCATGGTTGCCCGGGATGCACCGTACCGGCAGATCCAGCGCGTCGTGATGGTGCCGCGCCACGGCCAGGTCGTCGTCGGATTCGACGCCGTTGAGCGATATGTCGCCGCTGTTGAGCACCAGGTCGGGGCGGGCGTCGCGCAGCGCTTCCCCGACTCGGTCGAAGTTCGCTGCGAAAAAGGGCTTTTCGGCACTCAGATGGGTGTCCGAAATCTGGGCGATGTGAAACGTCATGCGAGCGAGACTACCGGCCTCGTGTGACCGGCACGTTAGCGTCCAGCGTATGGCTTAGTATCGCAATGCATGATTGACATGTGAACACTCATTTGATAATGCGACGCTGCAACGTTACGAGCGCTGTATCGGGACCGGGGACCAAAGAGCCCGAAACGCTCCGCAGAGGATCAAAACAAGCTACACAGTATTGCGTTTTCGCCGATGTAGTGGGTTTGGCAGTTCCAACCCCAAGATACGGGTAGTTACTAAAGGTAACTTCGGACTGGATTCCGATTCCAATTTCCATTCTATCAGAGTACTTTAGCGTTCTTTTTTGAAGCTGGGGTATTTGCGGTCAAGTGGCCGCGCTGTGCGTGCGTGCACAAGGAAGGGCGATGGCCAACGTTAGCCGTTTGCAGACCGGTTATAACAATCTGCCTGCTGAAACATTGCCGCCAATGCCAACCCCACCGGGCGGGGGTGGCGGCGGAGACGAGGGTGGGTCGGGCCTTTCGGTCCGCCAGATCCTGGGCACCCTGCGACGCCACAAGCTGCTGATCGGCGGCTTGGCTTTGATCGGCACCACCATCGCCTGGCTGGTCGCCAATCAGCTGCCACCGCAGTATCAGGCGCAGGCCGATGTGGTGGTGGAACCGCAGAGCCGGGACGTGATGCGTTCCAACCCGGACTATGCGCAGCAGCCCATCGACTACCGCATGATGGAGACCGAAGCGGCCAAGCTGCGCGCCGAGCGCTTGGCGCGCCAGTCCGTCATGGCGTTGGGGTTGGCCAAGCATCCGCTCTTCAATCCCGAGTTGGCGCCGCCTGAGCAGAGCCGGCTGCGTGCCATCTTCCAGCCGGTCTTGCAGGTCCTTCATCTGGCAGACCCGCCGGCCAAGGCGCAGATGTCGCCCGACGAAATCGAGCGGCGCCTCGCCGCGATGTCGCCGCAGGCGAAGGAGAGGCTCTACAGCCAGATCGCCGACGCCTGGCTGGCCAATCTCACCACCCAGGCAACGCAGACGTCGCTGGTGCTGACCGTGCGATTCCGTTCGCCTGATCCTCATCTGGCCGCCGCGTCGGTCAACCAGGCGATCCGCAGCTACATCGAGGACCAGAAAAAGGAGAAATCCGAGGGTCCTCTGGAGATGATGACGTTTCTCAGCACCCGCATCGACGACGCCCGCGCGAAGGTGGTCGAGGCGGAGCGGAACCTGGCGAAGTTCCGGGCCGAGAACGCCATGTACGACACGACGGACGCGACGTCCTTGGCCAAGACCCTGGCGGACATTCGCACCCAGCTTCTGGCCGCCGATCAGATCGCCACGCAGAAGGAGCTGGGGGTCAAGCAAGGCGTATCCTCCGAACTGGCCGGCGGCACGCTGCTGACCGACGTGGCCGGCGCCGAGAAGGAGTTCCAGGCCGTGGCGTCCTACGCCGCGCCCGGTCATCCCGAATATATGAAAGCAGCCAAGCGCCTGGCCGCCGTACGCGCACGGCTCGAGGAAGAGCGGCGGCGCAGCACCGTCAATCTCCAGGCCGAAGCAAAGGCCGCCCGCGAGAACGCCAACAAGCTGAAGGCCGAGGCCGATCGCCTGGAACGCGAACTGAAGCGGCAGACCGAGGGTTCGGCGCAGCTGCGCGCGCTGCAGACCGAGCTCGATACGGCCAAGCAGCTGTACTCGACCCTGCTGACCCGACTGCAGGAGGTCAACGTCCTGGCCAGCGTCGACAAGAAGGGCGACGCCCGGCAGATCAACGAGGCGGCCGTCCCCATCCTGCCGGTCGCGCCGCGCAAGGAACTGATCGTGCTGATGGCCTTCATGGCCTCGCTCGCGCTGGGTGTCGCGTTGGCAGTCGGCATCGAGCTGATGGACTCGGGCTTCCGCTCGGTTCACCAACTCGAGCAGCAGACGGGTGTGGCGGCGCTGGGCATGGTGCCCTATCAGTCGGCCGGCCGGCTGAGGCGCGGCCACAAGCCCTGGCTCAATGTGGTCGACAAGCCGAACTCGGCCTACTCCGAGGCACTGCGCACGATTCGGACGGGCATCGCGCTCAGCAGCGCCGACCACCCGCAGCGCACGGTCGTCGTCACCTCGTCGGTGCCGGGCGAAGGCAAGACCACCACGGCACTGTCCCTGGCGGCGGCATCGGCAGCGTCGGGCGCACGCACGTTGATCATCGACTGCGACATGCGTCAGCCGTCGCTGCACAAGAACCTGTCGGTCGACAATGAAGCCGGTCTGGCCGAATTCCTGTCCGGCCAACGCGACCTTGAGGACCTTGTGCAGGTCGAGCCCAAGACCGGCCTTTACTACGTGCTGGCCGGCAAACGGCCGCCCTCGCCGACCGATCTGCTGGGCAGCTTGCGCATGCGCCGCTTGCTGCAGCAGCTGAGCGATGCCTTCGATCTGGTCGTGCTCGACAGCCCGCCCGTGCTGGCCGTCTCCGACGCGTTGCTGCTCGTACGCCAGACCGACACGACGATTTTCGTCGTCCGTTGGGAAAAGACTCGGCGGGACGTGGCGACCACGGGCGTCAAGATGGTCTACGAAGCCGGCGCCCGCCTGTCAGGCATCGTGCTGAGCCAGGTCGACCTGCGCCGCCACGCCCAGTACGATTACACCGACAGCGGCGTGTACTATTACCGGGGCTACAGACGCTACTACGGTGACGGCTAAGATCGGGATTTCTGCCCGTCACACAGGTATAGTGCGGCGCCGTCCAGCAAAGCGCCCTGATGAAGCTGTCCTCGTCGCCAACGGATCTCGAAATCGAAGCCGAGACTCGGGAGAAACCTTACCCCGATCTCGGCTTTTCCGGGCCTGACCCCCACCGGCGTCGGCCGGCACGCCTGGTCGTCGCCCTGATGGCGATCCTGGGTGGTGTGCTGCTGCTGACGCTGGCCTTGCCGCGCTTGTTTTCGGCCATCGAGCTGCTCGATGCCCGCAGCATCGCCGAGCGTGCCGAGCGCGAGGATGCCAAGTTGACGGCGCAACAGATCGAGAGCGCCGCCACAGCGCTGCAGCACGCGCTGGAATGGCAGAGCGACGCCGACCTGGAGGCGCTGCTCGCCGCAACGCGGCTGACCCAGGCGGCACGCGCCGACGGGCCAGCGCGCGCCGCTGACCGCCTGGCGCAGGCCGTCGAGGCCGCCAAGCGCGCGATCCGGCTGTCGCCCGCACATCCCACGGCGTGGACGCTGCTGGCCCTGGCGCTGCAGGACCTCAACCCGCGCGATCCGTTGTTCCTCAGTGCGCTGCAACGGGCCATCGCCGTTGCGCCCTATGATCCGCGTTACCTCACCCAACGCGTGGAAATGGCGTGCCGCTACTGGCACCTGATCGACGAACCCACGCGCCAGCGGGCGATGGCTGAAATCCGCATCCTGGCGGGCCGCGACCTGCGGGCGCTGGCCGCCCTCGCCAAGCGCAGCTACGGCCTGCAGACCGTGCGCGATGCGATCGCCAGCGACAGCGCGCTGCTCGAGCGCTTCGACGCCATCTACATCGCACTGCCGTGATTTGCCCTTCCCCGCTTGCGGGGAAGGTGGCCGCCCTTCGGAGCGTCTCCCCACGGCGTGGGGAGGCGTCAGGACTTATGCCGCTGCAGCCGGGGGCGTGCTCGCGGCGTCGAGCCGGGCGATGGCGGCGGCGTCGAGTTTCACGTCCACGGCCTTGAGGATGTCGGCGAGTTGCTGCGTGGTGGTGGCGCTGACAATGGGCGCCGCCACGGCCGGTCGCGCCATGGTCCACGCCAGGGCCACCTGGGCCGGCGTCGCCTTCACCGCCGCTGCGACCTCGTCCACCGCCTTCAGGATGCCGAAGCCGCGGGGGTCGAGATATTTCTTTACGCCGCCACCGCGCACACTGAGGCCCAGATCGTTCTCGCTGCGGTACTTGCCAGTCAGGAAACCCGATGCCAGCGAGTAGTAGCCTATGACGCCGATCTCTTCCTTGACGCAGAGGTCCTGCAGCGCGCCCTCGAACAGGCCGCGCTCGCACAGATTATAGTGCGGCTGCAGGGTCTCATAGCGCGGTGCGCCAAGCCTCGCGCTGGTCTCGA
>DATEIF010000131.1:0-3173 GCA_035279205.1 Vineibacter sp. | reverse complement strand
CACGTTGTCGTGCAGCTGCGGTGCGCCGTCGGCGATGGCGGCTTCTTCGTCGACCACGGCGGGCAGCGGCTCATACGCCACATCGATCAGGTCGCGCGCGTCCTCGGCCGCCGCACGCGTCTCCGCCACGACCACCGCGATGCATTCGCCCACGAACCGCACGCGGTCGGTGGCCACGACCGGCCGGTCGGGCACCACCGTCCCGGGAATGACCCAGTTCGGCCGGATCGATCCGATCTTGCCCGCGAGATCGGCACCCGTCAGGACAATGCGCACCCCCGGCACGGCCCGGGCAGCCGCGACATCCACGGCCGGGATGGCGGCGTGCGCATGTGGTGATCGCAGGATGGCGACATGCAGCATGCCTGGCACGCGGATGTCATCGACGTAACGTCCCTTGCCGATCAGCAGCCGGCGATCCTCGCGCCGCCGCAGCGGTTGGCCGACATAGGGAGCCAGTGGCTTCAATTCGGACATGGTCAGGCCTTTGTCTTGCCGGCAGCCGGGATGCGCGAGAGCAGGGCGCCCGAGGTGACGTGACGTTCGATCTCGGCGCTGCTCAATCCCAGTTCCACGAAGACGCTGCAGTTGTGTTCGCCCTGGAAAGCCGGGGCGCCGAGCGGCGCCAGCGCGTCGTGCGAGAAGCGCCAGGGGCGGCCGGGCAGGCGATAATGGCCGCCATGGCGATCCGGAACGTCCTGCACGCCGCCCCAGTAGTCGCACCAGGCAGACTGCGCCAGATCGCGGATCGAGCGCACCTTGCCCATCGCGATCTTCGCCTCGTCGAACTGTGCATCGAGAGTCGCGGCGTCGGTGAAGCTCAGGATCCAGGCCTGGATGATGGCATGCAGTGCCGCGAAGTTCTGTCGACGCGCCGCCGCGGTGGCGAAGCGCGGGTCGTCGATCAGGTCGGCGCGCCGCATGGCGCGCATCCACGACGGGAACGTGCGGCTGCCGATGATGCTGGTCGCGACGGTGAACTCCTCGCCGTTGGGCCCACGAAAGAACGGACAGTCCGTCGCGCCCAGCACCGCCGGTTCGGCACCGAGATCCTCGTCGGACAGATCGACATGGGCGCGCTCGTTCACCGCCATCAGGGTCGCGGCCATCGCCACGTCGATGTACTGGCCGGTTCCCGTCGTCTGCCGGCGATGCAACGCGGCCAGGATGGCGATTGTGGCCTGGAGGCCGGAATAGACGTCGGCGTGGGAGAGCCCATCGGTGCGCGGCTCCGACAGCGCGGCGCCATAGTGCCGCACGCTGTTCTCGGTGAATCCCGCTTCCGCCTGTACGGTCGGCGCATAGGCCATGCGCCCACGCCACGGTCCGCCCTGGCCATAGCCGGTGATCGAGGCGTAGATCAGGCGTGGGTTGCGCCCGGCCAGCGTCTCGTAGTCGAGGCCGAAGAAACCCAGCGTGCCGGCGCGGAAATTTTCCACGACAATGTCGGCGGTGTCGCACAGGCGCAACGCTAGATCGAGCGCGCCAGGCTTGTTGAGATCGATGCTGACGTTGCGCTTGCCGGCGTTCTGCTGCGCATAGTAGCCGGACATGCCTTCCTTCGAGGGAAAGGCGAACCGCGAGACGTCGGGTGTCGGCGGCTCGACCTTGATCACCTCGGCGCCGAGATCCAGCAAGGTGCGGGCGCAGAGCGGCCCCGCCAGCACGCGGGAGAAATCGACGACGCGGATGCCCGCCAGTGGTCCGCTCATGTCAGCGCCCCTGGAATTTCGCCAGGCCCGGGCCGTTCTGTCGGAACGACGCCAAGCCGGTCTTGAGATCTTCCGAGGCCCAGATCGGCGCCTGGATGTCGGCCATCGCCAGGTCGGCCGCGACGACGCCTTCGTTGGCCGCCAGGTGCGCGAGCTTCTTGGTCGCCGCATGGGCGACCGTCGGTCCGCGCGCGAGTTCCTCGGCGATCGCCAGCGTTGCCGTCTCCAGCGTCTCGTCGGGGACCACGAGGTTGATCAGGCCCCACCGCTCGAGCGTGGCGGCATCGTAGCGCCGCCCCAGCATGGACATCTCCTTGGCGCGCGCCGCGCCGATGCGCTGGACCTGGCGCTGGATGCCGCCCATCAGCGGGTGCAGCCCCAGCGCTGCCTCCACTGATCCCAGCTTGGATGACGCGGCCGCGACGATGTAGTCGCACGCCAACGCCAGCTCCAGGCCGCCGCCCAGACAGACGCCGTGCACGCTGGCGACGATCGGGATCGGCAGCAGCTCCAGCAGGCGCAGGAACTCGACGCCGGTCATCTTGGTGTCGGCGCGGCCGGCATTCTCGATGCGCGCACTGAACAGGCCGACATCGGCGCCGGCACAGAAATGACGCAGCCCACTCTTCAGGATGATGGCGCGGCTGCCAGCCTCCTGCGCCGCCTTCACCTCCTGAGCGATGGCGCCGATCAATTTGGGTCCCAGCAGATTGTACGGCCGGTAGACCATTGTGAGGATCGAGACCTGGTCGCGCTGTTCCCGGATGACCAGCACGTCTTCCGCCGGTTCCGTCATCAGAACCTCCTGCGTCGCTGATTTAGATGTCGATAGACATCTTATTAGATGACGTATATCATCTAATCGTCAAGCGAAAAGTCCGAGTCGTGCCGATGGCGAACCATGCGATGAACCGCCTGCTCGAACACGTGAGTGAGCAGTGCTTCTGCCAGCAGTCGCGCATGACGGCGCGGGCCGTCACACGGCGGTATGGTGCCGCCTTCGCGTCCGTGGGCCTGGAGGCCACCGAATTCTCGCTGCTGGCGGCGCTGGCGTTGGGGCGCAGCGCGTCGATTGCCGGGCTGGCCGACCATCTGGCATTCGAGCGCACCACCTTGGTCCGCAACCTGCAACGCTTGGCGAGCCGCGGCCTGATCCGGCCGGCCGACACGCGGTCGCGCTCGTTGCGTTACGTGCTGACGCCGCTGGGTGAGGGCCTTCTGAAGAAGGCGTTGCCGCTGTGGGCCGGCGTGCAGGCCGCGGTCCGGGCTCAGCTGACATCGAACGAAGTAACCATCGCCTTGAAATCCCTGTCGGCGCTTCGCCGCGCCACGGAGACGCGCCGCCGCGCGGCGTCGCGGCTTTCACTCGAGCATGCAGGAGACGATCATGAGCGTCGCGTCTGAGCCCATTCTTGTTATCGGTGCTACGGGTCGGCATGGCGGCACCGGCGCCGTTGTGGC
>DATEIF010000130.1:0-2271 GCA_035279205.1 Vineibacter sp. | reverse complement strand
CGGGCCGATCAGACGGCGGCCAGCGGGTCTGGGCCGTAGTCGTTCGGGCCGGCCGTGCCGCGCAGGAAGCCGCATTCGATCAGGTACCAGAGCCCGCCGATGATCGGCACCAGGGCAATCAGCACCCACCAGCCCGACTTGTTGCGGTCGTGAAAGCGCTTCACGCCCAGCGCGATCGACGGCCACAGCATCGCCAGATAGATGACGATGGAGATGATGCCGATCAGCATCGTGATGACGTTGTCGCCGAATATTCCTCTGAAAATCAGATTGATCACGACGAGGACGACATAGACGGCCAGCATGACCAGGATGCCGGTCCAGTACTTGCCGCGATTGATTCGTCCGTCGAAGCTCAAAAGCAGTGGCTTCAGATTGTCCATCGTATGCTCCCCCGAGCCGGCCGCGATCCCGGGACGGATCACGCGCCAAGACCGCACGGCCGGGGATCAGGAGCGCCTGATACCCGAACGTACGGCCATAACCCGTGCATTGTAGCAAAGTGAGTAATCGTTGACTACTACAATTTGGGGGATGAGGGCACGCAACAACAACATAAAGTGACGGAGTTACTTTGCCTCCTGCTGAAGCGCCTGCAGCCGCAGGACCTGCCCGGGGCGACGGTCGGTGACCTTGCCGGCCTGCCACACCGGTGCGCCGTTGCAGATGGTCATCTCGATGCCGGTCGCGGGCGCGATCGGGTTCTCGAACGTGGCGACGTCGGCCACCGTCTGCGGATCAAAGACGCAGAGGTCGGCGTAGTAGCCCTCGCGCACCAGGCCGCGCTTGCTAAGACCGAAATTCTTGGCCGAGGTCGACGTCATGCGCCGCACGGCGTCCTCGAGCGGGAACAGCTTGAGGTCGCGGCTGTAGTGGCCCAGCACGCGCGGGAAGGTGCCCCACAGGCGCGGATGCGGATGCTTGTCCAGCGGCAGGCCGTCGCTGCCGATCATCGCCATCGGATGCGACAGCGCCTTCTGCACGTCCTCCTCGCTCATCTGGAAATAGATGGCGCCGGCCGGCTGCAGGCGGTCGGCCGCTTCGTGCGGCGTGCAGCCCAGTTCCTTGGCGACATCGCGCAGGTCGCGGCCGCTGGCCGACGGCATGGCGTCGGACCAGGTCACCAGCACCTTCTCAGCGCGGTCGATCATCTCCTTGCGCAGGATGGTGGAGCCGGCGACGTAGGGATAGACGTCGAAGGAGATCGGCCAGTCCTTGGCCGCGGCCTCGAACTTGGGCAGCGTCTCGCGCATGCGGCCGAAATTCTGCCGGCTCGAGCATTTGTGGTGCGACACCACGATCGACGCGCCGGCGCGGCGGCCGATCTCGAACGTCTCGTCCATCGCCTTGATGATCTGGTTGCCCTCGTCGCGCATGTGGGCGGTATAGACCGCCTTGTGCACGCCCAATGGCGCAGCGATCTCCGCCAGCTCGTCGGTCGTGGCGTGCATGGCCGGCGGATAGAAAAGGCCGCTCGACAGGCCGATGGCGCCATCACCCAAGGCGCCATCGAGCATGTCGCGCATGGTCGCCACCTCATCCGGACGGGCGGCGCGTTCGAGATCGTTGCCCATGACGCTCAGCCGCAGGGTCGAATGGCCGACCAGGAAGGCGCCGTTGATGGCCGGCTTCGCCGCCTCGACCTTGCCGGCGAACTCGGCGAAGGTGCGCGACAGGAACGCATCCTGCTTGACGATCAGCGACAGGAAGTGCGGCGTGTCCTGTTTGCGGACATAGGGCGCGGCGCTGGCGCCGCAGTTGCCGCACACCACGGTGGTGACGCCCTGGCTCGCCTTCATGGCCATGGTCGGATTCTCGATCAGGGCCGTGTCGTCGTGCGTGTGCACATCGATGAAGCCCGGCGCCACCGCCTTGCCGGCAATGTCGATGTCGTTGTCGCCGCGCAGGCTGCCCGCGGCGCCGATGGCGGCGATGCGGTCGCCTTTGATCGCCACGTCGGCGGTGCGACGGGCCTCGCCGCTGCCGTCGATCAGCGTGCCGTTGCGAAGAACCAGGTCGTAAGCGGGCATGATGGGGGTCCGGTCAGTTTCAATAGAGCGATCATAGCCCCTGGGAGCGCGGGCGTCCTCGCCCGCATCGGCATGCAGAGCCGATTTGAATTTTTGCTCTTCGCTTTGCTACGAGCAATGCGGGCGAGGACGCCCGCGCTCCCAGGAACTATCCGGCCACCTGCACCCGCGTCAGCTTGGCGCGCTGGTCATCGTCGCGGTGCTTGCGGGCGACGGCGGCCTTGCCGCCTGATGTCAGGCT
>DATEIF010000129.1:0-3201 GCA_035279205.1 Vineibacter sp. | reverse complement strand
CAGGCGCGCGGCCCGATCGGGTTGACGTTGCCGCGATAGCTCTCGGGCTGCGGGTGCACGTCGGGATCGCCGTACACTTCGCTGGTCGACGACTGGAAGATCTTGGCCCGCGTGCGCTTGGCCAGTCCCAGCATGTTGATGGCGCCATGCACGCTGGTCTTGGTGGTCTGCACCGGATCGTGCTGGTAGTGGATCGGCGATGCCGGGCACGCCAAGTTGTAGATCTCGTCGACCTCGACATAGAGCGCGAACGTCACGTCGTGGCGCATCACCTCGAAATGCGGGTGATCCAGCAGCGGCACGAGGTTGCGCTTGGTGCCGGTGAAATAGTTGTCGACGCACAGCACATCGTGGCCGTCGTTCAGCAACCGCTCGCACAGATGCGAGCCCAGGAAGCCGGCGCCGCCGGTCACTAGAATCCGTTTTGGCATGAGTTCCCCTCAGACGATCGATGACGAAGTTGTTGTTTGGGATGGAAGCCGCACCTATTGGGCGGCCAGGAGCTGGGACCAGTCGGCCGAACCTGTGGTCAGGAAACGGCGTTCTTCGCCCTCCAGGACAAGACAGGTCAGCACGCCGCTGGCGAAAGCGCAGGTGTCGATACCGATGCGGTTGTGCCGCACCTCGGGCATGTCGGTCGGCGTGTGTCCATGGACGACGACCTTGCCGTGATCGGCATCGCTCGACAGGAAGGAACTGCGGATCCACAGCAGATCCTGCGGTTCCTGGGCCGCGATCGCGACACCCGGCCGAACGCCGGCATGGGCGAAGAAATAGTCGCCGGCCTCGAAGGACAGGCGCAGGTTATTCAGGAACGCCACGTGGCGCTCGGGCACCTTGGCCACGAACTGCCGGCGCATGTCCTCGAAGCGCTGACGGCCGATCGTGGTCGGCGCCCGGCGCACACCGTAGCTCAGCAAGGTCGACTCGCCGCCGAAACTGACCCAGGCCGGTCCCGCCTCGACATCGTCCAGAAACCGCAGCATCGCCTCTTCGTGGTTGCCCATCAGGTGGACCGCGTCGAAGCCCGGCGGCGGACCGTCCAGCAGGCAGTCGATGACCTCGCGGCTGGCGGGGCCGCGATCGACGTAGTCGCCGAGATAGACGATGGTATCGCTGCCGTCGTGTGGCCGCGCCCGGCGGTCCTCGGCGATCTGCTCATGCAGCGCTTCGAGCAGATCGAGCCGGCCGTGGATGTCGCCGATGGCATAGAGACGGCAATCCGGCGGCACACTGGGGCGCCGCTCGGGGGCGGGCGACCTGGCCCGGCTCCGGTTGCCGAACAATCTATGCAACATCGAGGGAATGTACCGTTGCAGCGCCGGTTTTGCCATCAGGACTTGCCGCCAACTGCCTGTGATCGCGACATATTTGGTCCAAACGTCGCGGCTACGGGCGTGGCGAGACGGATGGGGCGCTGTTAGGATGCTCCAAACCACCTCAAGAAACCGGAGGAAGCCCGTGAAGACGACCCCGATATCGATCGCCGATATCGTGCGCGGCCACGCCCAGCGGCAAGGCGCCACCCCAGCCCTGGTGTATCGCGGGGAGGCAACCGACTACGCGACGCTGGACCGACGCGCGAGCCAGGTGGCCAACGGGCTGGTGGCGGCCGGGCTGAAACCGCAGGGCCGGGTCGCCCACCTCGACAAGAGCGAGGCCTGCTTCTTCGAGCTGTTCTTCGGCTGCGCCAAGGCCAATGGCGTCATGGTCTCGGTGAACTGGCGGCTGGCACCGCCGGAAATGCTGCACATCATCAATGACGCCGAGGCCGAGATCCTGGTCGTGGGCGAGGAGTATTTCCCGGTCATCGACAAGATCCGCAGCCAGCTCACGCACGTGCGCACCATCATCGCGCTGAATGGTGTGCACCCCGCGTTCGAGCCCTTCGCCCGCTGGCGCGACCGGCAGGCGCCCAGCGACCCGCTGCTGCCGATCGCTGCCGATGACGTAGCGGTCCAGTTCTACACGTCGGGCACGACCGGCCTGCCCAAGGGCGCGCAGCTCACCAACCGCAATCTGCTGCATCTGCTGCCCAGCTGGACGCCGACCTGGCACATGGGTCCGGGCGTGCGCAACCTGGTGGTGCTGCCGATGTTCCATATCGGCGGCGCCGGCTGGGCGCTGGCCGGCCTCTATGCCGGCTGCACCAACTACGTCACCCGCGAGGTGGTGCCGCTGGAGATTCTCGGCCTGATCCAGGACCAGCAGATCGAGGTGGCACTGTTCGTGCCGGCCATCATCCTGTTCCTGGTGCAAACGCCGCAGATCCGCGAGACCAACCTCGCCAGCCTCAAGCTGATCGTCTATGGCGCCGCGCCGATACCCGCCGACCTGCTGCGCCAGGCGATGACGATCTTTCCGTGCGGCTTCCAACAGGTCTACGGCCTGACCGAAAGCACCGGCGCCGTCACCCTGCTGCCGCCCGAGGACCATGATCCCGACGACCCGAAGAAGCTGCTGTCATGCGGCTACGCCCACAAGGGCGTCGAGTTGCGCATCGTGGGCGACGACGGCACGGCCTGCGCGCCCAACCAGGTCGGCGAGATCGCCATCCGCTCGCCGCAGGTCATGAAAGGCTACTGGAAGCTGCCGGAGGCCAGCGCGCGGGCCATGCGCGACGGCTGGCTGCTCACCGGCGATGCCGGCTATCTCGACGACAAGGGGTATCTCTTCATCTACGACCGCGTGAAGGACATGATCGTGAGCGGCGGCGAGAACATCTATCCCGCCGAGGTCGAAAGCGCCCTGTTCGGCCATCCGGCCGTGGCCGACGTTGCCGTCATCGGCGTGCCGGACGAGCGCTGGGGCGAGGTGGTGAAGGCCGTCGTGGTCAGGAAACCGGACGCCGACGTGACACCGGCCGCCCTGATCGCCTGGGCGCGCGAGCGGATCGCCGGCTACAAGCTGCCCAAGTCGGTCGATTTCATCGACGCGCTGCCGCGCAACCCCACCGGCAAGATCCTCAAGCGCGAGCTGCGCAAACCCTACTGGGAGGGCAAGGACCGGCAGGTGAATTGACGCACGTTGTCATCCTGAGCGAAGCGAAGGATCTTGCGGTGGTAGCGTCAGCGGCATCGGTACGGATGATCACCAGAGCCGGTATTCTTTGAACGATCCACCGCAAGGTCCTTCGCTGCGCTCAGGACGACGGCTTCTATCGATGCCGCGTCCCAGTCAGCGGTCGTCGAGGATGGCGGC
>DATEIF010000128.1:0-10488 GCA_035279205.1 Vineibacter sp. | reverse complement strand
CATCTTGCCGATCCAGTAGTAGAAGCCGGCGAAGAGCGAGAACACCGCGCCGAGCGACAGCACGTAGTGGAAATGCGCCACGACGTAATAGGTGTTGTGGAGATAGTGGTCGACGCCGGCATTGGCGAGCACGACGCCGGTGACGCCGCCGACCGTGAAGAGGAAGATGAAGCCCACCGCCCAGTGCATCGCGGCGGTGAAGCGGATGGAGCCGCCCCACATGGTGGCGATCCAGCTGAAGATCTTCACGCCCGTGGGCACGGCGATCACCATCGTGGCGGCCATGAAGTAGGCGCGGGTGTCGACATCCATGCCGACCGTGAACATGTGGTGCGCCCACACCACGAAGCCGACGACGCCGATCGCGACCATGGCGTAGGCCATGCCGAGATAGCCGAAGATCGGCTTGCGCGAGAATGTCGAGATGATCTGGCTCACGATCCCGAACGCCGGCAGGATCATGATGTAGACCTCGGGGTGACCGAAGAACCAGAACAGGTGCAGGAAGAGGATCGGATCGCCACCGCCGGCCGGGTTGAAGAAGCTGGTGCCGAAGTTGCGGTCGGTCAGCAGCATGGTGATGGCGCCGGCCAGCACCGGCAGCGCCAGCAGCAGCAGGAACGCGGTCACCAGGATCGACCACACCATCAGCGGCATGCGGTGCAGGGTCATGCCCGGCGCGCGCATGTTGAAGATGGTGGTGATGAAGTTCGCGGCGCCCAGGATCGAGCCGGCACCCGCCAAGTGCAGCGAGAAGATGGCGAAATCCATCGACGCGCCGGGATGTCCGGCCGACGAGCTGAGCGGCACGTAGATCGTCCAGCCGGTGCCGACACCGCCGCCGATGAAGACGGACATGATCAGGCTCATGAAGCCGGCCACCGTCAGCCAGAACGAGATGTTGTTCATGCGCGGGAACGCCATGTCAGGCGCGCCGATCATGATCGGAACGATCCAGTTGCCGAAGCCGCCGATCAGCGCCGGCATGACCACGAAGAACACCATGATCAGGCCGTGCGCCGTGACCATCGAGTTCCAGTGATGCCCCGGGTTCTCGTGCCAGCCCATCAGCTGCACGCCGGGATTCATCAGCTCCAGGCGCATGTAGACGGAAATGGCACCGCCGATCAGGCCGGCGCATGCCGCCAGGATCATGTAGAGCGTGCCGATGTCCTTGTGGTTGGTCGACAGGAACCAACGGACAAAGAAGCCCGGCGTGTGGTCGTGGTGTTCGTGGGCGCCGTGTGCGGCGTGCGTTCCGGTAGCCATGAGGCGACTTCCTTCGGTTACGCGAACTCGGGGCAGCGCGCCTTAGCGCGCCGGGCTGGCAACGGGGGTGGCGGCGGCGACATCGGTCGCCGGCGTCGCGGCGGCGCTCTTACCCTGCGAGGCCACCCATTTGTCGAATTCGGCCTTGGACACGGCCTTCACCGCGATCGGCATGTAGGCATGGTCCTTGCCGCAAATCTGCGAGCACTGGCCGTAGTACAGCCCCTCCTTGAGGACGCTGAACCAGGTCTCGTTCGTGCGGCCGATGATGGCATCCTGCTTGATGCCAAACGCGGGCACCGCCCAGGCGTGCATCACGTCGGTCGAGGTGATCAGCACGCGCACGTTGGTGTTCGCCGGAACGACCAAGGGAGCGTCGACTGCCAGCAGGCGTGGGCGATCCCGCTTCTCGGTGTCGGAGAACTTCTTCCAGTCCTCCTCGGGGACCATGCGGCTGTCGATCGCTTCGACCTTCAGATCGGGATATTCGTAGGTCCAGTACCACTGGTGAGCCGTCACCTTGACCGTCAGGCCGGCTTCCTTGGTGCGGTCCATGAAGTAGAGCAGCCGGAACGACGGGATCGCGATGCCGACCAGGATCACCACGGGGATGACCGTCCATGCCACCTCGATCAGGGTGTTGTGCGTCGTCGTCGTGGGGGTCGGGTTCGCCGACTCGCGGAACTTGACCATCACGTAGATCATCAGGGCCAGCACGAACAGCGTGATCAGGCCGATGATCCACAGCAGGCCGGTGTGCAACGACACCAGCCGCTCCATCACGGGCGTTGCCGGCTCGTGCAAGTTCATTTGCCCGCGGTGAGGCAGGTCGACGAATTCCGCCCACGCACCACCGGCGAACAGGCTCGCAAGGCCCAGTCCGAACAGACCCGCGAGGGCCCACGTACGCGTCCTGCCCATCATTCCTGCACGCTCCCGCTCTCCCCCGCCGTCAAAGTGCCGCCATGCCACGACGGACCTTGCCGCACGGCCCTACAAAGTCGCGGGTTATCTAGCAGAACCCATTGACGGACGTAACGGTTTTTCATCCCCGGAAACCGTGCGGCAGCCCGCCGCAGCAGCGGCCGCTTCGGCACCCTGAGTTGCCCTGCGAAATCAGGCCGGCCGGCCGGGCCACGGGTTTCCGCTGGTCGCGGCCATCAGTGCGCGCCGCCGCTTGAGCAGAACCACGATAAAAATGGCCAGCGCGACGGCGATACCGCCAAAAGCCACGCCCAGCGCCAGCGCGATCGTGGTGAGCAGCCCGCTGACAAAGCCGGTCCCCACGGCCAGGACGGTCTGCGGCTGCTGGCGGCCGTCCTCATAGGCCGCGTCGAGCCGATACCGGCCTGGTGCGTCGATATTGAACGCCAGCACCGACGTCCCTGACCGACCACCGAAATCATACCGCGACGAGCCCGCAGGTTGCCGCACGGTGACATCGCGGCCGGTGGCGGCGGACTTTACGGTGACGCGCAGCCCCGAAACGCTCGGTGCGGTGTAGATGCGGCCGCCGACCGTGCTGGTGCGCTCATGGAAGATCGTATAGCTGCCGGGTTGTTTCAGGTCCAAGTCGGCACCGCCGGGAACGACGACCTGCACCAGCCCCGCACCCACATCGCCGATCCGGGACGCCACGATCCAGACCGCGCCGGCCACGGCCGCGATCAAGACCACGGCCGCAACGACGTACCATCCGCGACTCGGCATCGACATCCCCCCTGTTCGCGCGCACGGCGCGCAACGACGTCATTGTAACACTGCCGACATGCACCAGCACCGCATCGCGCGTCCGTCCATGGACGCAGGGACCTCCAGCACCTATGTTCGCGTGAGTAGGAGGTCCCATGTCTCAGCATCTCACGACCGCCGATAAACTCTTCTTTCAGCGCGCCGGCCTCGATCGCGATCGGACCGAGCGGATCGTGCGCGATGCGCTGACGGGAGCCGACGACGGCGAGCTCTTCCTCGAATATGTCCAGAGCGAAGGTCTCTCCTGGGATGACGGCAAGCTGAAGAGCGCCAGCTTCGACACGACGCAGGGCTTCGGGCTGCGCGCCGTGTCCGGCGAGACGACGGGCTATGCCCATGCATCGGCCCTCGACGAGGGTGCTGTGGCGCGCGCCGCCGAAACCGTGAAAGCCGTGCGCTCGGGCCGCGGCGGCACGGCAGGCGAAGGGCCACGCGGCACCAATGCCTTGCTGTACACGGACGACAACCCGATTGCCGGCATCGATTTCGAAGCGAAGGTCAAGCTGCTCGCCGAAATCGACGCCTACGCCCGCGCCACGGCGCCGTCGCTGCGCCAGGTCTCGGCGTCGCTGGCGGCCTCGTGGCAGGTGGTCGAGATCATCCGTGCCGACGGCCAGCGTGTTGCCGACGTGCGGCCGCTGGTGCGCCTCAACGTATCGGTGGTGGCGGCGCGCGGCGATCGCTTGGAAAGCGGCTCCTGCGGCAGCGGCGGCCGCACCGCCTACGGTGAAATCTTCAACCCCGACTACTGGAAGGACCAGACCGACGAGGCCATTCACCAGGCGCTGGTGAACCTCGATTCCATCGACGCACCCGCCGGCGAAATGCCGGTGGTGCTCGGCCCGGGCTGGTCGGGCGTGCTCTGGCACGAGGCGGTCGGCCATGGGCTGGAAGGCGACTTCCACCGCAAGAAGACCTCGGTGTTCACCCGCCTGATGGGCGAGATGATCGCCTCGCCGGGCGTCACGGTGGTGGATGACGGCACGATGCGCGATCGCCGCGGCTCGTTGACCGTCGACGACGAAGGCACGCCCACCGAGCGCACCGTTCTGATCGAGGATGGCAAGCTGGTCGGCCTGATGCAGGACCGCATGAACGCGCGGCTGATGGGCATGCGCCCGACCGGCAACGGCCGGCGCCAGAGCCACGCCCACCAGCCGATGCCACGCATGACCAACACCATCATGCTGGCCGGCAATCGCCATCCCGACGAGATCATCGGCTCCGTGAAGCGCGGCCTCTATGCGGTGAATTTCGGCGGCGGCCAGGTCGATATCACCAGCGGCAAGTTCGTGTTCTCCTGCACCGAAGCCTACATGATCGAGGATGGCCGGGTCGGCGCGCCGGTGAAGGGCGCCACCCTGATCGGGGCTGGCGCCGAGGCGCTGACGAAAATCGGCATGATCGGCAGCGATCTGGAGCTGGACCTGGGGGTCGGCACCTGCGGCAAGGAAGGCCAGGGCGTTCCGGTCGGTGTCGGCCAGCCGACCCTGCGGCTGGACTCGCTCACGGTCGGCGGCACGCGGGCTTAAATCTCCCCGCCGAAATTTGCACTATTGTCGTCACTACCGCCTCGTTGTAGAATTGAGCGTTCGCTCTCATTCTGCAACGAGGCGCAGCGATGTCCTACAAGGTCAATCCTTTCTACAACATCGATGCGCCGGTCGGTGCGGGGCAGCCCAACAAGCCGGACGACGTAACCCTGGTTCAATATCTTCTGGTGAAGGTTGCCAGCCGCACGGCGGGCAAATGGACACCGCCCGCGATGCCGTTGACCGTCAACGGTGTGTACACACCGGCGCTCGGGGAGTGGATCAAGTCCTACCAGACCGTCGTCCAGGCCACCAAGGACGGGATCGTCCACCCCCAGGCCAATCCGCACTGGAAGCATCACGGAACGCTGGTTTCGCTGAACGGCAGTTTTCGCAACAACTTCGGCGCCGCCCGGCATGACAACATCGTTGCCGAGCCTGATCTGCCGGCAAGCCTCCGCCAGGCGCTGGGTGCAGCCGCGGCCAAACCCGATATGGGCACGACGCCCTGAATCCCTTCTCCCCGCGCAGGCGGGGAGAAGGTGCCCGAAGGGCGGATGAGGGGCTTCGCGACCTCGATGCAGATCGCGTTCGTGCCAGCAAAATTGCGTCTTACCGTGGTGCCGCGGAAGCCCTAGCCCTCATCCGGTCGCCGCTGCGCGGCGTCCACCTTCTCCCCGCCGGCGCGGGGAGAAGGGATATCTCACAAGAGGGGAGGTCAGGGATGCCGCGCGGCAATACCGTCAGCGGGTCTCTGACACCTTGAACGAATCGACGAAGCGCTTGGCAGCGTCCTTTGACGCGTCGTCGGCCGCGTAGGACACCAGCAGCCGGTAGAGGCGGTTCTTGACCAGATAGGTGCGCATCATCACGCCGTCGCCCTTCTCGCTTTCGACGTCCAGCGCATAGCCATCCCAGCCCTCGATAACGAGGGCCTCGTCGCGCACATACTTGAACTTGTCCTTGGGGAACGCTTTTTCGACGGCGCCGCGCCCGAGGTCGAGCACCATCTCCTTGCTGTTCTGCAAACTGGCGAAATCCGGGCGGTAGTCGATATGGTCGAAATCGAAATTCTGCCCGTTCAGCGCCGCTTGATAGACCGTGCGCGGGCCGGCGTACGACGACTCCTTTTCGTTGACGATGCCGCGATCAACGGGTGCCGGCATCTCGAGCTTGAATCGCAAATCGGAGGCGACCACGTCGGTCCATGTCTGCGCGGCGGCTGACGACGACACGATGATACCCGCGAGCAGCAGCAGACCCGCCATGACACGGCGACACAACACCAGCATCCATCCTCTCCCAGCGCGGTGGCGGCCAGAATAACCGCGATCAGCGGCGCAGCGGCTTGAACGACTCCAGGAACGCCTTCACGTTCCCGTCAGCCTCGTCCCACTGCCCAGCCTCGACGAAGGCCTCGACGCGATAGACGTTGCCGCTGGTCACACAGACGCGCCCCGCGTACACCAGCTCATCCGGCAGCCGGGCTTGCAGAATGCGGCCCGGCACGCCCTCACCGCAGTTCTGCGGCTCATCGCGCTCGACCTTCTCGGCCTTCATATTGGCCAG
This sequence comes from Vineibacter sp., assembly GCA_035279205.1. Taxonomy (GTDB): domain Bacteria; phylum Pseudomonadota; class Alphaproteobacteria; order Reyranellales; family Reyranellaceae; genus Vineibacter. The sequence goes on along the minus strand of DATEIF010000128.1, from coordinate 4,366 downwards.
GATGCGTTTTGTCGTGGCCTCGACGATCGCGGGAGCCGCCTGCCCGGCCCGCAGGCCGGCCGGCCAGCGGATGGCGACGACGCTGAATGACTGCTGCGGGTTGCCCGTCACATAGTAGCCGGCCGAGCGACCGTCATCGCGCCATTCCCGCGCCTTCACGGCGTTGGGGACCCGCACGACGAAGCCGTCGTCATTCTCGCGGTACTCCCGCCACGTCGATACCGGCGGCAGCATCCCGAGCTGGGCGCACACGGCTTGCGGCACCGCCATGATCGGCAAGACGATCAATGCCCACGTCAGTCGCAAACGTCCCTCCACGCCTGGTGTTCGCCGCCACTGCGGCCGACGGCAGGAACAGACAATCTACCACGCGAGCAGGCAGGGCAACGGGTGTGACGATCAGACGCCGGGGCGGCCTGATGCCACCGGTCCTGCGGTCGCGCCGCGCAACCGCCACGCCAACAGTGCCGCCAGCGCCAACGCCAGGGTGACACTCAACAGCACCACCAGCAAGGCAACGACATGTCCGCCATAGTCGACCAGCGCGGCATGAACGGCCGGCGCCAGGGCAGTGCTCAACAGCGCCGGCGCCGTCATGGCGCCGATCAGGGCGCCATACCCACGGGCACCGAACAGCAGCAGCGGTACGATGCCACGCACGATCGTGATCAGCCCGTTCGAGGCGCCCTGCAGGAACGCGAAGGCCGCCGCGCAAACCAGCAGCGGCATGCCGGCGAGCGACAACAGCGCCACCGGCGTCAGGCCGATCGCAATCAGGCAGAGCGTCATCGGGCGCAGGCGGGCGGCGAACAGGATCTCCCACAGGCGCGCCGTCACCTGTCCCACGCCGCGCAACGCCGAAAGCGAGACGGCCATGGCCGCGGTCAGGCCGAACACGACCAGCGTATCCACGAGGTGGGCCGAGAGCGCGGCGTTGGCATACATGAAGAGCGCAAAACAGAGCGTGAGCACGATGCGGGCGAAGCGGCGCTCGCTCGGCATCAGCACGCCTTCCGCGTGGGTCGTCGGCGACGGGGCATCGGCCTGCGGCGCCGGCGCCTCGCCAGGCAGCAGCAGCGCATGCAGCGGCAAGCAGACAAGCAGATTGAGCACGGCAAAGATGGCGAACGCCGCCCGCCAACCATAGGCATCGACCAGCGCCCAACCGATGGGCCAGAAGATCGTCGAGGCAAAGCCGCCATAGAGCGTGAGGATTGAGATGGCGCGACGCGCCTCGTCACCGGCCGCGCGCGCCAGGGTGGCGAACGCCGCCTCGTAGAGCACCAGCCGCATGGCGATCCCCAGGACCGCCCAGGCAGCCCAATAGACGGCGATGGATGTCGCGAGACTCGCCATCAACAACCCGGCCGCCGCGATCAGCGATCCGGCCGCCATCGTCCAGCGGCCGCCGGCCCGATCGATCAGGCGCCCGACCGGCTGGGCCAGCAGCGCACCCACGACCAGTGCAAAGGAAAATGCACCGTAGACGGCCGTTTTCGACCAGCCCATGTCGGCCGTGAGCGGCGCTGCCAACACGGTCGGGGCATAGAACGTCGTGCCCCAACTCACGATCTGCGTGACGCCCAGCACATTCACAATGCGCCGTGTGCCGACGGCCGGCACCAGAGCCGACGGCCGCGCCCGTACCGACGCGGCCCGCCGTGATATCGCCGGGACGGATCCGTTGACGCTCAACGCATCAACCGCTGCCCGTCGAGGTCGAGCTGCATCAGCGTCGTGTCGACCCAACGGCCGAATTTGAATCCAACACCCTCGAGCACGCCGATCATGCGAAAGCCCATACGCCGGTGGAGGCCAACCGATGCCGCACTGTTGTCACCGATAACAGCGATGACCTGCCGGCAGCCACAGGCCGCGCACCGCGCCAGCAGTTCGGCGAGCAATGCGGCGCCGATCCCGCGGCCATGCCAGTCCTTGTCAATATAGACCGAGTTCTCGACCGTGTAACGGTAGGCGGCGCGCAGACGATAGGGGCCGGCATAGCAATAGCCGATCACCCTGCCCTCCCGCTCTGCCACAAGGTAGGGCAATCCGCGCGCCAGCACGTCCTGGCGCCGCCGCGCCAGTTCCTCCATCGAGGGTGGTTCCTCCTCGAACGACGCCGCGCCATGCTGCACATGATAGCCGTAGATCCGGTGGATCGCCGGCAGGTCGGCCTCCGTCGCGTCGCGCACCTGCGGACGATTCAGCAAATGAGTCGCGCGGCGTTCATCCGAGACGACGGCCGCTAAGTCCGAAACGTCATTCATGATTCTCGATCCCATCTCGCACTGTCCATCCGTCCGATCCGATGACGGCCGGCCGGTGATTGCCTCGTGCCGGCTGATGCCGATATCACGCAGCAGGCGTTCATCCAGCTCCCGCAGCGCCCGAAGCTGCCGCCATCGCGACCGCGGAGAAAGTGCGAAGTACCGCCACGCCTCGACGACCCACGCCGCCATGCTGCCCTCGAACGCGGTAGGCCGTGCGCCGAATAGGTTCGGCGATCGGCCCGCTCACGCGTTGCAGGCAACTTGCGCGGGATCCAACCAAAAGGAAAATTTATTGTCGTTATGCAGATGATTTAAAAAACTTTGCCTGGCATCACCTGGCCCGCCGTGTCCAGTTCCTTGAACATCAGCCACGTCGAGCCGTCATCGCGTGGCTCGAACGCCAGCGCCCGATAGCCCAGTCGCTCGTAGAAGAGCCGAGCGCCCAGCGCCGCTGACAGGCGCAACGCGCCCACGCCTCGGCCAAGGGCATGCGCTTCCAGGTGATTGACCAGGTGCCGGCCGATGCCCTGACCATGCCGGTCGACCGCGACAAACAGGGAATAGAGCTTGTCGCCGCGCAGGCTGACGGTGCCGGCGATCTGTCCGTCGACTTCGCCGACGAACACCTCGCGTTCGGCCATCCGGCGCACGATCATCCCGCGCGAGAAATTGGCACAGATGCGGTCAATGATCTCGGGCTCATAGTCCGCCGCATTGCCGCGGCGGACCGCCTGCTGGATCAGGGTGCTGATCGTTTCCGCATCGGCCGGTGTTGCCGGGCGGATCGGGATACGGGCCATGACGGAAGCTTACCACGGCGACGTGCTGACAGAATGACCAGCCACGCCCTTAGCTTGTCACAAGACCTCAACCCAATTGTCGTATGATGATGAGTAGCGGGGTTTGAACAAGGCACGGAACTTTCATCGGGTCTGCGGCGTTGGCAGACCATATCGAAGGGAGTCGGGCACCATGGCCGCTCAGTTCCCTGCTGCAACACCGCCTCACACCTTGGCCCGACGCCGGCTCGCGCGTCACCTGCCACACGACACGCTCCTGGCGTTGCTGTGCTGGCTCGCCGCCGGCGCCGGCTTGGCGGGCTCCTACTGGCTGGAGCATCTGGCATGGCAGGCCGCGTCGTGCATCGTCGGCCTGGTCAGCGCGCTGCTCGCGCTGGCGCTGACCATCATGGCCGACAACCGCTAGGCCTTTTAACCCGCCCGTCCATGAGCAGGCTGAAGGCTCGCGCTGCGGCCGGCGGGCAGCGCTTCACCCTCGGGCTCCATCCGCCAGTCGTAGACGGCGCGCAGTGAGCGAGCGCCCAAGCGCAGGAACAACGGCATCAGAAGATCGCGTACCGCCCGGGCCAAGGCATTGGACGGAAACTTGCGCTCACCGTTGCGCCGGGCCTCGCGGACCAAGCGCTCAACACGCGCCCGCCGCCGCGTTTCATAAGCCGCGAAACCTGTCTGCAGATCAGGTGCGCCGCGCAAGCACGACGCCAGAACCAGTGCATCCTCCATCGCCAAGGAAGCACCCTGCCCGGCATGCGGTGACGTGGCGTGCGCGGCGTCGCCCAACAGGCAGACCCGCCCACGATGCCACGCCGGCAGTGACGGCATGTCGAAGATGGGGAATTGGTCGACGGGCTGGGTCACCGCGCGCAAAATCGTGCCGATCGGTTCCGGCTCATCGCGGTGGGCTTCGAGCAGGGCCTCGCCGTCAGTAGTGCGGGGCGCGTGGCGTTCCGGTGCCGCGGCCCGAGCCATGCTGTCGAACCACCAGACCGTGCCGTCATGTGCCGTGATGTGGCCGAAGAAGCTATGTCGACCGTAAGTCATGTGCATGAAGCCGCGGGTCGGCGCGACATTGGCTGTGCGGACGAAGCCGCCGTGGCCGACGACTCCGGTGTAGACCGGCGCCGGCGCTTCCGGGAAGACGAGCCGGCGGGTGCGCGAGGCGATACCATCGCAACCGATCAGCAGGTCGGCCTGCGCGCTGCCGCCGTCAGCGAAGTGTGCGGTGACCTGCGTGCCATCGTCGTCGAGGTCGATCAGAGCGCGTCCGAATTCGACCGCCACGCCCTGCGCAAT
>DATEIF010000127.1:0-5948 GCA_035279205.1 Vineibacter sp. | reverse complement strand
GTCAAGACGATCGGCGATGCCGTGATGGCGGCGTTCGCCGATCCGGCCGACGCCGTGCGGGCGGCCCTGGCGATCCGCGAGGACGTGACGGCGCTGGACCGTCGCCTCTCCGCCGAGCGCGGCCTGTCGGCCGGGGCGCTGGTGGTGAAGATCGGCCTGCACATGGGCCCCAGCATCGCCGTCAACCTCAACGATCGGCTCGACTATTTCGGCACCACGGTGAACATGGCCGCGCGCCTGCAGGGCCAGAGCCGGGGCGGCGACATCGTGCTGTCGCACGCGGTGGCGGCGGATCCAGCCGTGCGGCCGCTGCTCGCCGATGTCGCGTCTTGCGACGAGACCGTGACGCTCAAGGGCTTTGCGGCGCCGGTGCCCTTTGTCCGCATCACCGGCTAGGACCACCTCCGGCTTGCACCGACACATGAGCTGCGCGAGAATCGCGTGTGCAATGCGCAGATCGGCCGGTTCGGGGCGGCCGGGAGAAGCGGGCCATGCCGAAGGGTGGGAGCGGCGTCGGCGCCTGGTTATCCAGTCTGGCTGAACGGGTTCGCACGCTGCGGCCCGCATCATGGCTGCGGGTGGTGGCTGGGCCTGGCGTGTGGGCCTGGCTGTGGCGCCAGGTCAAATCGTTTCCGGCTCATGCCGAACAGCTGCGCAAGCTCGTCACCAGCGTGGCATTGGTCGCCGCGATTGCGCTCGGGATCTGGATCGTCGTCGATCTGTCGAACAACGAGCCATTGATCTTTGACCAGATCAACGTCCATCCGGCGCTCAAGGACCGTGTGCCATCGGCTGAAAGGCTCACGCAGCAGACCGGTAGCCAGTTCGAGACCCTGGCGGCTGTCATTGGGCAGCTGCGCGAAACGGAGCGTGCGTCACTGGTGCGCGACACCGATTTGCCGAAGATCGAAATCCTTGGGTCCGGTGTGTCGTTTCAGGCCGTTGTCCAGGTCATTCGCCGCCTGCTGGGTCACCGGGAACTGCGGATCGGCGGCGACATCTTCTTGTCACCGACATCCGTCATACCGCCGGATGCAGGCGCTGCGACGGCGGTCCGAGCGGCCTGCGACGGCGAGGTCTCCTACGTTGTCGTGCGTTTGACGACCAACGTCAGCGAGGCTGCCGACGTGGCCGAGCTGCCGGTCTGTCTCGCCAAGGGCGAAGGAACCGCCACGCTGCCATCCGCCATGCTCTCGATCGAGGCCTTGGAAGCGATGCTGCAGCGCGTGGCCTTGCGTGCGCTGGAGCGGATCAATCCCTGTGGCGCGGCAGCCTACTACACCACCAACTGGTACCGGCGGGGCTACGATACGCGCATGCTCGATCCCGGCTTCGAACGCTCCAACGCCATGGCTGCGGCCTGTATCGCGACCCGCGGCGAGGCCGAGGCGGGCTACGCCTTCTACCAGCTGGGGCGCGTCCGCGGGATCAGCGGCAAGCACCGGGAGGCCATCCTCTACTACGCCGATGCCGAGAAACTTCACCGGCGGTCGCGGCCGTGGTGGCGGCGCCTCCTGCACAGTGCCGGCGTCTGGTCCATTCGACTGCCGGATCTGGATGTTCTTTGGGGCGTCGCGTTGATGAATGACAAGCGGCCCGGTGAGGCGCTGGCTCGGTTCGAGCGCGCTCTTGGCGGCTCGGCCTCTGCCGGCGCCTACATCGGCAAAGGCAACGCGCTGCGGGAACTGTTGAAGGCCCATCGCACGGATGAGGCGCTGGCGGCGATCTGCAACGTTTACAGGACGGGCGGCAAGCGGCACCGCTTCAGCGCCGAGCTGCGGCACGTGCTGGCCAACTTCGTCGAGGATGAAAAGGCCTGGTCCTGCGCGCAGGCAGCGACTGAAGAGGAGGCCCGGATCAGGATTCTGGGCTGGCGGCGCAAAGCCGTCGACTTGCAGCCGACGGAGCGCAACTACCTGCTGGCCCTGGGTCGCACGCTGCGCCGCGTGGGAGACCGGGATGCGGCTGTTGTCGCGTTCCGCGATGCCTTGAGGTTCGCCGACGGCAACGAGTGGGAAGCCTACGCCGAACTGACGGCAACATTGTCGCCGCCCGAAAGTCCTCCTGTGCCACCGGCCGACGCCATGCCGCAGATCATGAAACAGCAGACGCTTGATGGTCCCGTGCGCTACCAGGCGGCGCTGGCCGTGTTGGCGACCGGCGCGTCGGAAGCGGCCCTGCGGCGCGCGAGCGCGTTGCTGGCCACGGTCAGCCGCGCCCAGGAGGCGCGCCTCGTGCTGGCCTGCGCCGAGCAACGTTTGTCAGCCACCAGCGCCGGATCGACGGACGCGGCGGCCAACCGTAAGCCTGGCGTTGAAATCGACACGGTTGTGAAGGCCTGTCTGGACGAGATTCGACAACGCGCGGTGACGTCGGCGCGGTAGACGCTTTTTGCGTCAGCCCTGAAGGGCCGCACCGACCGAAATGCAGAACAGCACCAGACCCAGCGCGATCGCGGTGACGGCGGTGCGGTATTCGGGAGGTACGTGCAGTTTTCCGACGGGAGGCATGCCGGTACTTACGCACCGGCATGGTGGAGCATCCCCGCCTAGCGGCCGAAAAAGGCGGCCAGCACGCCGGCAGCCTCATCGTTGGCCACCAATCCCTGCCTGAGAAAGCGCGTCATCGAGAAAAAACCGTGCAGGGTGCCCGGGAAGTTCGCATAGGTGACCTTGACGCCGGCCTGACGCAGCTTCTCGGCATAGGCGTGGCCTTCGTCCTTGAGCGGATCGTAGCCGGCGGTCAGCACGTAGGCCGGCGGCAATTTGGCGAAATCCTTGGCCAGCAACGGCGAGAGACGAAGGTCGCTCAGATCGGTATCGGCCGGCACATAGTGCTTCCAGAACCAGTCCATCAGATCCTGGGTCAGGAAATAGCCCTCGCCCAGGGTGCGCCGCGACTCGGTGACGGTCGTGCTGTCGGTGGCGGGATAGATCAGCATCTGGAATGCCGGCATGACCTCGCCGGCGTTCCTGATCTGCTGGCAGACCACCGCCGAAAGATTGCCGCCGGCGGAGTCGCCACCGACGGCGATCTTGTCGGGCAACGTGTCGAAGACCAGGGCGTTGTCGCGGATGTGACGGAAGGCAGCCAGCGAATCCTCGACCGGTGCCGGAAACGGATGCTCGGGCGCCATGCGGTAGTCGATGGCGATCACTTGGCAGCGGCTCTTGTTGGCGATGCGCCGACAGGTCGAATCGTGGGTCTCCAGGTTGCCGATCACAAAGCCGCCGCCGTGATAGTAGACCAGCGTCGGGACCGGGTTTTCGGTGACGCCGGCCGGCCAGTAGCGCCGGAAGGGGATGGTGCCTCGCGGCCCGGGCAGCACGCCGTCGATCACCTTGGCGACCTCCGGCGGATCGGCCTCGCCGTCGGCCGACATCTTGTCGGCCATCGCACGCGCCTCGGCCGCGTCCAGCGTGTGCAACTGCGGGCGGCCGGCGGCCACCGCCTTCTCCATGAGGTCAAGCACGAAGGCGGCTTCGGCATCGAGCATGCAGGATCTCCTGTTTCGGCGAGCGGAGCGGACGGCCGGGCGGCCTTTCCGCTGGGCCGGTGATGCGCTATGAGCACGTGATCGTGCGCAGATTGCGCGAGCCGGGGCAAGACCATGGCTGAGTTTCCGAAAAAGACCGTCGAAGATTGGGCCAAGCTCGCCCAGAAAGAGCTCAAGGACCGGCCGCTGGAGCGCCTGGACTGGCTGACGCCCGAGGGCATCAAGGTCAAGCCGCTCTATACGGCCGCCGACCTGGAGAATCTCGAGACGCTGGGCACCCTGCCGGGCTTCGCGCCGTTCCTGCGCGGCCCCAAGGCGACCATGTATGCCGGCCGGCCGTGGACTGTCCGGCAATACGCCGGCTTCTCGACCGCCGAGGAGAGCAACCGCTTCTACCGCGCCAACCTCGCCGCTGGTCAGCAGGGCGTGTCGGTCGCGTTCGATCTGGCGACGCACCGCGGTTACGACAGCGACCATCCGCGCGTGATCGGTGACGTGGGCAAGGCCGGCGTCGCCATCGACTCCGTCGAGGACATGAAGATCCTGTTCGACGGCATCCCGCTCGAGAAGATGAGCGTGTCGATGACGATGAACGGCGCCGTGCTGCCGGTGCTCGCCGGCTACATCGTCGCCGGCGAGGAGCAGGGCGTGCCGCTGGCCCAGCTGTCGGGCACGATCCAGAACGACATCCTCAAGGAGTTCATGGTCCGGAACACGTACATCTATCCGCCCGGACCCAGCATGCGCATCGTGGCCGATATCATCGAGTTCACGGCCAAGCACATGCCGAAGTTCAACTCGATCTCGATCTCCGGCTACCACATGCAGGAAGCCGGCGCGACGCAGGTGCAGGAGCTCGCCTTCACCCTGGCCGACGGCCTGGAGTATGTGCGCGCGGCGCTGGGCAAGGGACTCGACGTCGATGCGTTCGCGCCTCGGCTGAGCTTCTTCTGGGCGATCGGCATGAACTTCTTCATGGAGATCGCCAAGATGCGCGCCGGCCGGTTCCTGTGGGCCGAGCTGATGTCGCAGTTCAATCCCAAGAAGGCCGACAGCCTGGCCCTGCGCACGCACTGCCAGACGTCGGGCGTGTCGCTGACGGAGCAGGATCCCTACAACAACGTGGTGCGCACGGCCATCGAGGCGATGGCCGCGGTGCTGGGTGGCACCCAGTCGCTGCACACCAACGCCTTCGACGAGGCGATTGCCCTGCCGTCGGTGACGTCGGCCCGCATCGCGCGCAACACGCAGCTGATCATCCAGCACGAGACCGGCATCACCAACGTCGTCGATCCGCTGGCCGGTAGCTACTACCTGGAAAGCCTCACCGCCAGCATGGTGGCCGAGGCGCGCAAGCTCATCCAGGAAGTGGAAGAGCTTGGCGGCATGACCAAGGCCGTCGAGGCCGGCATGCCCAAGCTGCGCATCGAGGAGGCTGCCGCACGGCGGCAGGCGCGCATCGATCGCGGCGAGGAAGTGATCGTCGGCGTCAACAAGTACAAGCTGAAGGAAGAAGACCCGGTCGACATCCTCGAGGTCGACAACACGGTGGTGCGCGAGGCGCAGGTGGCGCGGCTGCACAAGATCAAGTCGACGCGCGATGAGGCCAAGGTGAAGGCAGCCCTCGCGGCGCTCACCAAGGCTGCCGGCGATGGCTCGGGCAACCTGCTGGAGCTTGCGGTCGCCGCCACGCGCACGCGCGCGACGGTGGGCGAGATCTCCGACGCGCTGGAGAAGGTCTATACGCGGCACAACGCCGTCATCCGCTCGATCGCGGGGGTCTACAACCAGGGTTGGGAAGGCGACGAGGGCTATCGTCGCATCCAGTCCGAGATCGCGGCCTTCGCCGAGGAAGAGGGCCGCCGGCCGCGCATGCTGGTCTGCAAGATGGGCCAGGATGGCCATGATCGCGGCGCCAAGGTGATCGCCACGGCGTTCGCCGACCTTGGCTTCGACGTCGATATCGGGCCGTTGTTCCAGACGCCCGAGGAGGCCGCGCGCCAGGCGATCGAAAACGACGTCCATGTCGTGGGCGTGTCGTCGCAGGCCGCCGGCCACAAGACCCTGGTGCCGGAGTTGATCCGCTCGCTGCGCGGGCAGGGCGGCGGCGATATCGTGGTGGTCTGCGGCGGGGTGATCCCGGCCCAGGACTACGATTTCCTGATGGCCGCTGGGGTCAGCGCCATCTACGGGCCCGGCACCAACATCCCCAAGGCCGCGAACGAAATCCTGACCCTGCTGCGCTCTGGGGCCAAGCAGGCAGCCTAGTGGGGCTGCGTCAACCCTGGGGTTGACGCAGCCCGCTGACGTCGCGGGCACCATGACCGCCGTACCCATGCGGGAGGCGGTCCATGGTCGTGTCGATATCAGCTACCGTTGGTGCCTATAGTGCCAACCGGCCGGCCGACGTGACGGCCGTCCAGGAACTCCTGAACCAGGTCCCGCCCGGCGC
>DATEIF010000126.1:0-2669 GCA_035279205.1 Vineibacter sp. | reverse complement strand
TCGACGGCGGCGGCGCGCCCGTAGGTCTTGCGCAGCCCGCGAATCTCGATGACGGGTTGGGTCATGGCGCGTACCGTGCGTCATGCCCCCTCCCCCCTTGTGGGGGAGGGTTGGGGAGGGGGGAAGCCACACGCGATGCCGCGACCGCGAACCCCCCGCCCGTCGGCGCTGCGCGCCGCTGACCTCCCCCACAAGGGGGGAGGTTGAGATCATGAACGCCCACCATCGTCATCACCGGCGGCCGAAGCGGGCGACGGCGCCGACCAGCACCAGCAGGGCGGCGGCGATGATGCCGACGCTGGTGATGCCCCACAGCGACGACGTCGTGACGGTGATGCGGAAGTCCGACGAGACGCTGTCGCCCTTGGTGTTGGCGCGCATCGTGCTCTGGTAGTCGCCGGCAAGCGCCTTGTTGAACGGCGTGATGGTGGCCACCACGTCCTTCTTCTCGCCCGGGCCCAGCTTGTCGAGGGTCTTGGGGTTGAACTCGATCTTCCAGTTCTGCGGCACGGTACCGCTGAGCTCGATCTCCTCGGCCGCCGCCGTGCCGTCGTTGCTCAGCACCATCGCCAGCTGCGATGCCTCGCCCGCCTGCGCCTCGCCCGACAGGCGGCCGTCCTTGCCGGCCAGCCGCAGCGTGGGCGTACCCTGCACCAGCAGGGCGACCTGGGCCGTGGCACTGGCGCCGTCGGCCTCGGCGCGGATGCGCGCCGGGTAGGAGCCGGCGGCGACGTCGCGCGGCAGCTTGATGGCGACCTTGATCTCCTTGCTCTGGCCGGCTTCGATGGGGATCGAGGAGAGCTCGTTGGCGCCGTAGGCCTCGGTGAAGGTGGCGGTGAAGCCCTTCTGCAGGTCGGCGCCGAAGCGCACGATGGCGTCCTTGCCCGAATCGTTGCTGACGGTGAACGTGTAGTCGAAGGTCGACTTGGGCGTGCCGCGCAGCTCGGGCAGCTTCACCTTCACCGACAGCTTGGCCGCCACGTCGCCGCCGATGGTGAGGCTCATGGGCAGCTCGGTCGAGGCGCTGGCGGTCTTGGCCTGGATCACGATCGGGTAACTGCCGGCCGCCGCCTTGCCCGGCGCTTCCACGCGCAGGTTCAAGGTCACGCTCTCGTTGCTGGCCGGCATCGCCGCGCTCACCGGCTGGCCGCCGCCCAGCAGGTCGATCTTCCAGCCCTCGGGCACGCCCTTCACCGACAGCGCCACCACCTCGGGCGGCAGGCCGGCGTTCTGCAGCTTCAGCCGGATGGTCGAGACCTCACCCGCGCGCGCCGTGGCCGACGGAAAATCCGTGGTCAGCCAGAGACCCTTGGGAGGATCCACCGCCAGCGCGACGGGACTGGCGAGTCCCAGGACGGCGGCGAACAGCAGCGACAAGGTGGCGGTACGCATGACGTCTCCAGACGGTTTCACGGTTCAGGCAGGATCAGGGGGTGCAATTCCATCACGCGATGGAATCGCCGGAGCAGGGCAACGACTTAGGGAAAATGTCGGCGTCGGATCAAGCCTGCTCGTGCGTTTGGCGCAAAAGTTATCTCGCGCCTGCGAAGAAACAGCGCCCCGTGGCCAGGCAAAATGAGAACGGATCGGGAAGATGGAGCGGGCGACGGGATTTGAACCCGCGACCCTCGGCATGGGAGGCCGATGCTCTACCACTGAGCTACACCCGCGCGCCGCGCGCACTATAGGGAGCGACGGCACGACCGTCTACCTTCCCCGCTTGCGGGGGAAGGTGAGGAAGGCTCGCAGTGCGGCAGCCAGGCCATGAGCGGCTGCCGCCGCGTCTCGCCTCTGCCGGATCGATCTGCTACAAGCCGCGGTCATTTCGCGGGGCCATCGGTTAACGAAAGGAATCACCCATGGATGTGAAGGGCCAGGCTGCCATCGTCACGGGCGGTGCTTCGGGTCTGGGCGGCGCCACAGCCTCCGCATTGGCGGCGGCGGGTGCCAAAGTTGCGATTCTCGACCTGCAAGACGAACTGGGCCAAAAGAAGGCGGCCGAGATCGGTGGCGTCTACGTGAAATGCAACGTCGCCGACGGCGCCAGCGCCGAGGCGGCGGTGAAGGCCGCGGTCGAGAAGCTGGGTGCGCCCCGCGTCACCGTGAACTGCGCCGGCATCGGCCGCGCTGCCCGCACCATCTCCAAGAACGGCCCGCATGCGCTGGAGATGTTCGCCCAGGTCATCAACGTGAACCTGATCGGCACCTTCAACATCATCCGCCTGGCGTCGTGGGAGATGTCCAAGGCCGAGCCGCTGGCTGGCGGTGAGCGCGGCGTCATCATCAACACCGCCTCGGTGGCGGCGTTCGACGGCCAGATCGGCCAGGCCGCCTACTCGGCGTCCAAGGGCGGCGTGGTGGGCATGACCCTGCCGATCGCGCGCGATCTCGCCTCGATCGGCGTGCGCGTCTGCACCATTGCGCCCGGCCTGTTCCTGACGCCGATGATGATGGGCCTGTCGGAAGAGGCGCAGAAGAGCCTGGGTGCGCAGGTGCCGTTCCCATCTCGGCTGGGCGATCCGGCCGAGTACGCGGCGCTCGCCATGCACATCGTGCAGAACGCCATGCTCAACGGCGAGGTGATCCGCCTCGACGGCGCCATCCGCATGGCCCCGAAGTAGTATTTCCTCCCCACGCAGTGGGGAGGTGCCCCCGATAGGGGGCGGAGG
>DATEIF010000125.1:0-2009 GCA_035279205.1 Vineibacter sp. | reverse complement strand
GCCCGCGTGCTGCGGCCAGGCGGCGTCCTGTTCATCTACGACATCGCGGGCGACCGGGAATACCTGATCACCCACACCGGCTACCGGCCGCACAGCAAGGAAGAGGTCATCGAGGCGGCCGAGTGCAGCGGCTTCGTGACGGATACGGTCGTCGAGCCGGCCAGCTCGACGGCGGACTGCATCGCGTTGTTCGGCCAGGAATCGTTCGTGGCGCACGGCTTCGATCGCGTCCGGCCGATGATCTACCGGTTCGTGAAGCCATGACCCCGCTCGATCGCCACGGGCACGGCGCCCTGCACTTCAGCGGCGGCAAGGACAGCCTGGCGCTGGTCCATCTGCTCAGGCCGCAGTGGGATCGGCTCACGATCTACCACGTCGACACCGGCGACCTGCTGCCCGAGGTGCGGGCCATCGTCGACCAGGTCGAAGCCATGGTGCCGTCGTTCGTGCGCATCAACACCGATTCGGCGGCGTGGATGGCGCGCTTCGGCCTGCCGTCCGACCTGGTGCCGACCAGCAGCTCGCCGATCGGCCTGGCGGTCGGTGCGAGCAATCAACCGATCGTCGACCGCTGGAGCTGCTGCGCGGCCAACATCATGGCACCGATGCACCAACGCATGGTCGACGACGGCGTGCGGCTCGTGATCCGCGGCACCAAGCGTTGCGACCTCGCGCGCCTGCCGGCGGACGATGGTGACATGTCGCTGGGCTACGAGCTGTGGTTACCGATCAGGGATTGGAGCCACGACGACGTGTTCGCCTACCTGCGGAGCGTCGGCGCGCCGATCTGCCGGGTCTACGAGCACAAGGTCAACGCGCCGGAATGCGCCACGTGTCCGGCCTGGTGGTCGGAAGGGCGCACTGCCTACCTCGCCAAGCACCATCCCGACCTGTTCGCGGACTATCGCGCGAAGCTCGACATGGTCGCCGCCGAGATCGCACCGCACTGGGAAGCACTGACAGAGGAGGTCAATCGATGCCGATAAGCAGGCCGTTTCCGGCAATCCCGCCCGAGTTGTTGGCCCAGATGGCGGCGCAGGCGTTCCGACCGCCGGGCGCAATGAATGTACCCAGCTTGCCGCCGGTGCAGCCGGCGCCTCGTCTCAACGTCGACCCTGCCGCCGTCGCCCACGCCCTCATCGGGCTCGCGAAATGGAGGCCGGACGGCGAAATCAGGAATGCCGGACCGCAGGGCAGTGGGCCCGGGGGTGCGTATACGACGGCCGATGCGATGGCCATGGCTGGCCTTGCCGGCTCCAGCGCGCCACAGGTGTCACCTAGCATCCTGGATTTGCTCCGGGCGATGACGAGCAGACCGACGGACGGACACAGCTAATGCCCATCGACAAGCCCTATCTGCAGCAGTCCGAGTCCGGCGTGTCCCCGTTGCTCATGCTGATGAACGCGTCGATGGGCGTTAGTGCCGGCGTAAGCCGAGCAGGCGCGACAGGCCAGCCTTCAACGAGCAGCCGCGCCGAGCGCGGCAGTCGAGCGAACCACTCCGTATCCTCAGTTGGGGGACACCTCAATGGCTGACATCGGCAATTCGAACTGGAACGAGGATGACGCAAGCAATACCACGGCGTCCCCGGACGGTGCGCCGGAGGGGATGGCGCCGTCGGGGGTCAACAACGTGCTGCGAGCGCACCAGGGGGCGGTAAAGCGCTTTTATAGCTGGACGAGCACCAAGCTGACGGGTGGCACCAGCACAGCTTACACCTTGAGCTATGCGGTGGCGCCTGGCGCGCTAATCGATGGCATGACGCACCTGGTTGAATTCGACCAGGCCAACGGTGTGGCGCCGACGCTGAACGTCAATGCCCTGGGCGCGATCCCGCTGCACTACTACTCGGCGGGCGCCTGGCGAGTACTGCCGCCGGGCCTGTTCGGCGCCAACGAGGTCAATCGCGTCGCCTACCACGGCGCGAGCGGCGCCTATCGGCTGGTCGGGCTGCGCAATGGCACGGGAGAGACGCGAGAATTTGCCGGCTCTTCGGCGCCGCCTGGCT
>DATEIF010000124.1:0-2489 GCA_035279205.1 Vineibacter sp. | reverse complement strand
ACCCCAGGTGCGGAGGCTGTTGACCACTGCACTTGCGTTGGGCCTGGCGATGGCTGATCCCGTCGATGTCCTGGCCCAGCCTGACGTTGCCGGAGCGCGGTCTGACGACACCATCTATCTGATCGACGGCTACCTGCCGCGCTTCTCGCTGAAAAAAGCGATGAACAAGCGCTATGGCGCGGCCTTCGACAAGCTGCAGACCACGATCCTGCGGCGCCAGATGAACGGCGAAGCGCTGACCTGCTCGGCCCAGATCCTCACCGAGGCGCACTGGCTGATTCAGTATACCAACGAAACCACGCGCATCGACCGGCGGTTGGAAGACCTGCGCCGCAGCCTGAATTACCCGGCCCTCCGCCAGCGGCAAGCCGAGCTGCAGTCACCCGAGGACGGCTCCTGGGGCGGCTGCTACGAAGAATGGTTCCTGCGCGTGCACGCCAGCGCCGATCCCATGAAGCAGCTCGCCGTACAAGGTGCCCGCCCCGCCCATCCGCTGAAGTTTCTCGAACCCGTCAACACACCGGAGAAGATCGCCGCATATCTGCGACCGCTCCTGGTGTCGGAGGTGCAGCGCCAGGGGCGCAACCATCGCAAGGAACTGAACCTGATGATCGCCGGGCTGGGGCAGATGCTGTTCCTGCCCGAGCTGGCCTACATGTTCGATCCCGCCTTTCCGCGCGAAGCCGTGGCGCAGGGCTTGCGCGATTTCATGGACAAGGAGTGGCAGGACCCCGACACCGGCTATTGGGGCCCGTGGTACGAGATCGACGGCAAGATCGTGAAGACCGAGGATCTCAGCATCACATTCCACATCGCCAGCTACCGCGCCGGCAAGATCCCGCGCATCCGCGAGATGGTGCGCACCACCCTGCGCATCCGCGACCGGCGTTATCCGTTCGGCTGGCATGACCGCGGCACCCAGAACAACCACCATGCCTACGACGTCGTGCGCCTGCTCCGCCTGGGCTGGCCGCACATGTCGGACGAGGAGAAAGCCAACGCCTGGGCCGAGATCCTGATCATGATGGCCCGCGCGCGCCGGCTGTCGATGAACAGCCTGGCCGAGTTCGACGCCAGCCCCTACAGCAGCGTCGACGAAGCCTATTATTTCGGCGTGTCGCTGTTCGACGAGCTGGGCTACTTCCGCGACTCCAAGCGCTTCTGGGCGTTCTGGCCGACATGGAAGCCCGACGACGCCGACGAACTGCGCCACAAGATCCTGGCCAACATCGAGCGGCTGGGCATCCGCACGCCCATGATGGAAGCGGCCAAGCGCAAGCTGCTGGCAACCGACTGAACGTCATTCGGACCGCGCGCGTCCACGCGCGCATCGGCGCGTCAGCGCCGGCGATGTCTCGCTCTGCGCTTCGCGCCGAGCGAGCGTGGGCGTGGACGCCCGCGGTCCGAAGCTAACGCGTGCGTTCGAGGTCGCCGATGCGCCTCTCGGCCTGACGAAGACGGCCCTCCAGAGCCTTCACCTGGTCGGTGAGATCGTTGAGGTTGGTGGCCGTCCGTTCGCTGTCGACGGCCAGCGAGCTCAGGGCGTTGCCGATCGCCAGGACCAGAAGGTAGTGCTGTCGATCGGACATCGGCTCCTTCTGGGCGTGCGCCGGAACGACCAGAAGGCGCTCCCAGGCCATGCTGCCCAGGGAGGCCGCCGCCACGCCCAGAACGAACGCCAAAGCCACGCGACGCGACATGTAGCCTCCTGCTTTGCGCGTACCGCCCGTCACGGCACCGACATCCCCTTCTTCACCGCCGCACGCTCGCCCATCTGATCGAACCAGCGGCGCACGTGGGGGAACTCGGCGAGATCGATCTTGTGCCACTCATGACGGGCCGCCCACGGATAGGTGGCGATGTCGGCGATGCTGTACTCGGCGCCGCCGCACCACTCGACCGCGCCCAGCCGCTTGTCGAGCACGCCGTAGAGCCGGCGCGTCTCTTCGCTGAAGCGCTTGATGGCATAGGGCACCTGCTCGGACGCGAAGCGCACGAAATGGTGCGTCTGGCCCAGCATCGGGCCGAAGCCGCCCATCTGCCACATCAGCCACTGGATGGCGTCGAAACGCTTGGCGCGATCGGCGGGCAGGAAGCGGTTGGTCTTGTCGGCGAGGTACAGCAGGATGGCGCCCGACTCGAAGCAGGCATAGGGCTGACCGCCCGGCCCGTCGGTGTCGATGATGCCCGGGATCTTGTTGTTGGGGCTGATCTTGAGGAAATCGGGCGTGAACTGCTGGTTCTTGGTGATGTCGATCTTGTGCACGCTGTAGGGCAACCCGCACTCTTCCAGCATGATGCTGATCTTGCGCCCGTTGGGCGTCGCCCAGGTGTAGAACTCGATCATCGTCCCCCCGACTGTCGCGACCTGAAAGGATGCCGCGACACTAGGCCATTCGCCCTATCGCGGCAATCGGGCACGGCCGTCAACGGCATGGCGGATCGGTAGCCGATGTGCGCCGGCGGAAGGGCTGAACATCGTCGGACAG
>DATEIF010000123.1:0-2029 GCA_035279205.1 Vineibacter sp. | reverse complement strand
CGTGGCTGGGCGCGCATTGCCCGATCTTCGAGGCCGACGGTACGCGTCGTATCGACGACGCCGGGCTGCCGGCCGAGCGCACCATGCTGGTGCCGGCGCGCGAGGTGGCGTGGACCGACATCTGGGACGTGGTCGGCCTGCGCGGCACCGCCAGTGACGCCTTCAGCCTCGACGACCACTTCGTGCGCCACGACCACTCGGTGATCCGCGACTTCCAGCGCGAGTGCCGCGAGCCGGGGCCGCTCTACCGGCTGTCGGCGATGGCGATGTATGAGCTCGCGTTCTCGGGCGTGGCGCTGGGCATCGCGCGCGCCGTGCTCGATGCCTTCATCGACATGGCGCGCAACAAGGTGCCGCGCGGCATGAAGAGCCCGATCCGAGACAACGCCGTGGTGCAGTCCAACATGGCGCAGGCCGAGGTGCGGGTGCGCGCCGCGCGCCTCTACCTGCTGCATGTCTACGAGGAGATCTGGACGGCGGTGTCGGCACAGGGCGGCACCTTCACGCTCGACCAGCGCATCACCGCGCGCATGGCCTCGACACACGCCATCCACCAGGCGCGCGATGCCGTCGATTTCGCCTACAACGCCGCCGGCGCCTCGGCGATCTTCGCCAGCCACCCGATGGAACGCCGCTTCCGCGACGTGCATACCGTGACGCAGCAGCTGCAGGGCCGGCTGTCGCACTTCGAGACCGTCGGCGCGTACATCCTGGGCGGCGATCCTGATCTGACGTTCGTTTGAGAAGATAAGAGAAGATTCACCACAGAGGCACAGAGGACACAGAGGGACACAGAGAAGGACGGAGACTGCACGCTGGCGGTGCGCACCACGCATTTTTCTCTGTGTTACTCTGTGTCCTCTGTGCCTCTGTGGTGAATCTTCAGTCCGCTCTTTCCGGAGACTGAGCCATGGGACTGGGCATTCTACAGCATTACACCATCGAGCCGGCTGATCTCGAGGCGACCAAGGATTTCTATGTCGACGTGCTGGGGCTCGATGTGGGCGAGCGGCCGCCGTTGGGCTTTCCCGGCTACTGGCTCTATTCCGGCGGGGTCGCCACCGTGCATTTACTGGGGCCGCGCCAGCCGCGCGCGGGCATCACGGTGCGGCCGCCGGAGATGAAGCTGGAGCACACCGGGCGGCTCGACCACATCGCCTTTGCCGCCACGGGGCTCGCCGCGGTGCGCGCCCGCATCAAGAAGAACAACGTGGCGTTTCGCGAGCAGGTGCTGCCGCGGCTGGGCGCCACGCAGCTCTTCCTGCATGATCCCGACGGTGTCGGCGTCGAGATCAACTTCCCGCCCGAGGAGACGGGAACGTGATGAGTCATTCCTCCCCCACGCAGTGGGGGAGGTGGCCGAAGGCCGGAGGGGGACGCGACGTGGTCTCGGTAACAAGCATCACGTCGGCTCCCCCTCCGCCCTTCGGGCACCTCCCCCAACTTCGTTGGGGGAGGGAAAGGAAGACATCATGTTGCGTGCTGTCGTGGCTGCCGGCGTTCTCTGCAGCATCCTCCTCACGACGCCGGCGGCGGCTGTGATCACCGCGATCGAGATCCAGCGCTCGGAGCCGCTGGCGGGCGGCGCGGCGTTCGGCACGGTCAGCGGCTATGTGCGGCTGATCGGCATCGCCAAGGGTGAGGTCGATCCCGCCGACCCGGCCAACCAGGGCATCGCCAACATCGACAAGGCGCCGCGCAACGCGCGCGGCATGGTCGAGTACCAGACCGACATCTTCATCCTGCGCCCGGCCGACCCGGCCAAGGGCAACGGCCGCATCCTCTACGAGGTCAACAACCGCGGCCGCAAGATGCTGTTCGGCACCCTGATGGACGCGCCCGCCGGCAACAACAATCCCGACACGGTGGCCGATCTCGGCAACGCGCTGCCGCTGCGGCTGGGCTACACCCTGGTGTGGTCGGGCTGGGACGCCGACGCGCCGCGCGCCAATGGCGGGCTTTCGATGACGGTGCCGGTGGCCAGCGCGGACGGCCAGCCGCTGGCGGCGATGATCCGCGACGAGCTGGT
>DATEIF010000122.1:0-10530 GCA_035279205.1 Vineibacter sp. | reverse complement strand
GAGAAGACCGCCGGTGTAATCGATGCCGCTCACCACGCCCGTCGCGTGGACGCGGCTGATGCTGGCAGCATCGCGGGCCGTGCCGGCCAAGGCGCCCGTGCGCGTGCCGCCCGTAATGCTGCCGCCGATGAGCCCGACATCGGTGATCACGGCCGAACTGGCGGCGCCGAACAGCCCGACATAGTCCTGAGACGGTCGATTGATCGTGAGGTTGGCGATCGTGTTGCCGCTACCGTCGAAGCGCCCCCGAAACGGCGACGCAAGCCCGCCGATGGGATTGAAGCCCTGATAGCGGGTGCCGTCCCAGTTCCAGTGCGCCGTGCCGCTGGCGTCGATATCGTTGGCCAGCACGAAGCTGCTCGCGCGGTAGCCGTCCATGCCCTGCAGGCCATAGACGTCCGCGATCGCATAGGGCGCGCCGGTCGAGCCGTCGCCGCCCAGCGCCCGCAGGAAGGTGCCGCCGGCGAGGCGGAAATCCGTGGCGTTGAACGACGGCAAGGTGGCGGACACCTGGGTCCAGTTGCCGCTCTGCAATGTGAAGGCGCCAACATCGATCGTGCCGCCGGCCCCGGTGGTGATGGCGCCACCGGCGCTTAGCGCGAGGCCGCCGCTGGTGGCAGTGATACCGGCATTGAGCGTGATGGCGCCGGCAGCCTGCAGGGTCAGCGTCGATCCGCTGCTCCATGTCAGCACGTCGGCGACCGTGATGTTGCCGGCCTGGCTGCCGTTGGCGCCGGTCGTCACCATGACGTTGGCGGTCGCCAGGGCCGTCTGCAACGTGGTGACGTTGATCACCGAATCGTTGCCGACGGCGGTGAAGCCGACCTGATTGCTGTTGGCGCCGTTCGAGATCGTGACGTTATAGGGATCCAGCAACAGTGTCCCGAACTGGCCGCGCGCAGCGGTCAGATCGGTGACGCCGGCGTAGGTCAGATGCGCCTTGCCGGATACTTCGACGAAGCCGCCATTGCCACCGGCCTGGCCGCCGCGGGCCGAGATGTTGCCCTCGAACCGCGTGTCGGCGTCGGACCAGATGATCACCCGGCCACCATCGCCCACGCCGATGGCGTCGGCCCGGATCGTGGTGGCGGCGTCGACGCGTGTCACCTCGGCGCGCCGCAGGGTGCCCGTGCCCTGAACATCGCCGCCGATCTTGACCGTGCCACCGCCATACACGCCGGACGCATCGATAGTGGCGGCCGTCAGATCGATAGCACGCGCCGCGATGGTGACAGCACCGGCACGGCTGGCCGGCGTAGCCGCAGGTCGGGTCGGTGCGACCTTGACGGGTGGCGACGGCGGCGCCTCGGCTTGACTCGGCGCCGATACGTCGAGCCGGCCCGAGATGTTCACCTGCCCGTCGCTGCCGCCCAGCACGATTTCGCCGCTGCGGCCTGACACGGTCCGCGCCTCGACAACGCCCGACAGGTTCACTGCCTGGCGCACCGCTTCGCGCGCTGCCGCAGCACGGATCTCGATGCGCCCACCGTCGGCGCTGATGCGGCCGGAGTGGCTCACCAGGGCGCCCTGCCCGCCCGCCTTCGTCGGCACGGCCACCTGCAGGAAGCCGTCACCGGAGAGATCGAGTGTGGCCTGCTCACCCGAGCCCAGGCCGACACGGCCCAGCGGCACGGAAATCGTGCCGGCGTTGTCGACGCTGCCGCCGATCAGTGCGGCATAGCCGCCACGGCCGATCGAAATCGTGCCTTGGTTGACGACGGCCGCCGAGGCGCCCTTGCCGGCGAAGCTGCGGCGACCGGACGTGAAGTCATCGTCCGAGATGCCCAGGGTCGAGGCGACAAAGCCGGCGGCGTTGACGGTGCCTGATCCGGTGATGGTGATACCGTTGGGATTGACCAGGTAGACTTGGCCGTTGGCGTTGATCGATCCCGCGATGGTCGACGGCGTATTGCCGTTCACCCGGTTGAGCAGGGCCGACGAGGCCGACGGTTGCACGATGGTGACGCTCGAGCCGGCACCGACCGAAAAGCTCTGCCAGTTGACGATCGCCGACGACGTT
Organism: Vineibacter sp.; assembly: GCA_035279205.1. Taxonomy (GTDB): domain Bacteria; phylum Pseudomonadota; class Alphaproteobacteria; order Reyranellales; family Reyranellaceae; genus Vineibacter. The sequence continues at coordinate 8,510 of DATEIF010000122.1, read as the reverse complement.
GACTGGTTGATCGTCATCTGGCCTGGCGACGGTGTGCCGATCGATACGCGGCCCGCCGCCACCGCACCACCGGTCGGCAGGGTCTGTGCCACGGCGGGCGCGACACCGATCAGCGCCGTCGACGCCAGCAGGATTGCCTTGAGTGCAGCCCCCTGCCGTCCCAAGCGCAGCAACGAACCTGTCGAGTGGTGGTCCCGCGCAGAAACATCGATGGCGCCCCGCAGCCATCGTCCCCGGTTCCCGCGCGCCGAACGCTCGACAGATCCGCCGCTGCGCTCGGAACGACAAGAGGCGACTCGTTTCATGACCCACCAGGCCCTTCAGAACTGAATGATGGCGGAGAAGACGATGCGGTCCTCGGTCGGCGCATGGTCGTTGCGATGCTGGCGGCCCCATTCCAGGGTGAAGCTCGTGTTGCTCACTCCGAGGGACCCGTCGGTGGGAATGCCACCCAGTTTCAGCCCCAGGCCGTAGGAGGCACCGCGCGTGGTCGCTCGCTCCAGCGCTGTCGGGCGTTCAAGACGCACCATCCCGAATGCACCGAAGACGTACGGCGTGATGCCGACGGCAGCGGCTGGAATGTCGAAGCGCCAGGGCGATGAAATCTCAGCCCGCACGACATAGCCCGCGTCGCCCTGGAACGTGCCGCTGTCGAACGAGGACAGTGCACTGAGCGAGGAGAGCCCGATCTGCTCGGAGCGCAGCAGCGGCTTGCCGAACGATGTCTGGGCCCGGAACTTCAGGTCGACAGCCAGATGCTCGACGACTTGCTGGCTGTAGGACAGCGCCACGTCGAGCTTGCTGAAGTCGGCATCGGCGCCCTGACGCGACAGCGGCAGCAGCGGCGTTGCCTCCTTGGCCGAGCGCGCGCCGATTCCGTTGATGCCGAACGAGGTGGTGACGCGGCCGCTGACCTGGCCGCCCCACGGTGTCAGCCAGAATACATCGCCGGTCCCGCGCACGATGCGCAGCCGGTCGAGCGACATGCGCAATGTCGTCGGTTTGATAATGGAGACGCGCTCGTTCTGGGCGTCGAAGGCAAGCTCGCTGTTGACGGTGAGCTCGCGCGAGCGGATCCAGGGATAGCGCAGGCGCGCCGACAACCGGCTGAACGCCGATGTGAAGCCAAGCCCGCCGGCCGGTGGCCGCGGCGTGGCGTGCACGTCGGTCGCCTCGAGATTGAACGTCAGGCCGTCTATGCCCAGGGGTACGACGACGCCGCCTGCCAAGGTCCGGTTGAGCGGTCGGCTGGCGAAGAAGCCGTGGTCACCGCCCTTGGGGTAACCCGAGGTGCGGAAGTAGATCAGCTCACCCAGGCCGGCGACCGAGTTGAGCTCCGCGCCGACGCCGATCGACCAATGGCCTAAGCCCGACGACAAGGTGTTGTCGGCGACGATGTGGCCGCTGACGGGCCGATGGCGCGCCTCGATCACCAGCACGCTGGAACCCGGTGCGCTTCCCGCCGCCAGGGTCGAGCGCAGGATCGTGCCGGGCACGTCGCCGGCCAGCAGCAGCTGACGCTCGATCTGGCTCAGCGCCACGCCGCGCTGGCCCACCAGCGGTGCCAGCAACGCGTCGATGCGCCGGCGCACCATCGGCGGCACATCCTTGGTCTCGATCCGCTCGATGAAGCCGTCGACCACCACCAGGCGCAGCGAGGCGCCATCGACAATGCGCTGCGCCGGCAGCACGACGCGCACCAGGCCGTAGCCTGCCTGCGCATACGCGTTCTCCAACGCCCGCGCCGCCGCAAAGATCTCGGCGGCCGTCACGACGCGGTTGGTGAGCCCGGCCGTGATGGCCTGCGCCGCCGCCGCCAGCGGCGGCAGCCCGCCTTCCACCTCGACGCCACGCAGGCGGACCGAGAGCTTGTCGGCTCCGGCCGGCACGTCCAGCCCGGGCTTGTCGGGGATGACGATCGCCGCCGGATCGGCCTGTGGCGGCGGCCGGAAGCTGGGCGGCGTGATCTGCGACGCCGTCTGCGCCGACGCCGCCCCCGCGCCCAACGCGACAGGAGTAACCAGCACGGCAGACAGCAAGCCGGCACGCGTCCGGGCGCCGATGGTCACGCGCCGCGTCGTGCCCGTCTCTTGAGAATACACGCCTACGCCCCCAAGCAGCGAACGGCCAACGTTTCAGGCCTTCCGAGGGGAGGCGTTTGCGCTCGTTTTGCGTGCCTGTCGTCGCGCTCAGCGCAACCGGCACTCCCACTCAGCGCAAACTGTTCTCAGGACGAAGGAAATAACTGCCGCCGGCGGCACAATCGGTGCGATCGGCGCCCATCAGCGCTTACCGAAGGACACGTCGGCGGCCGTGCTCAGGTCGACGAAGCCGCTGCCCAGGGTCTGGTTGTGATGGTCGATGATCGACTGCGCCGGCAGCACCGATGAGTCGTACGTGCTGTGCGCATCGGCCACCAGCGTGACGCGATAGTCCAGCGCGACCGCGTGGCGGCAGGCCGAGTCGACGCACATCTCGGTCTGCAGGCCGGCGACGATCAGGTGATCGATGCCCCGCGCTTGCAGTTGCGCATGAAAGTCCGTGGCGTGGAAAGCGCTGGAGTGCCGCTTCTCGATCACGGGCTCACCCGGCTGCGGCGCCACCGCGGGATGATGCGCGAAGCCCGGTGCCCCCTTGGCGAGGAGATCACCGGGCCCGCCGTCGTGCTGCACATGGAAAACAGGCATCGCGGCCGCGCGGGCGCGCCGCAGAAGGCCGCCAATGCGGTCGACGATCTCGTCACCGCGATGCAGCGGCGGCTGCACGGTGAACATGCCTTGCTGTACGTCGATCACGACCAGTGCACGCGACATCGGCTGATCCCCACGCTGGGCAGTGAAGTCCGTGCGGCCAGACTATAGGCGGGCCGCTTCAATGCGAAGCGCCCCGCCCATGCCGCGGCTCAGGCATAGACCTTGACGCGCACGTTGTCGTCCATGAACGTCTTGTCGGCGAAGGGGCCCTTGTGGGCGCCGAAGGGCATTTGAGCGTACAGCTTCCAGGATACCGGCACGTGCCATTCCGTCTGGACCATGTCATCGACCAGCGGCGTGTAGTGCTGCAGGCTGGCGCCAATGCCCCGCTCGGCCAGGGCCGTCCACACGGCAAACTGCGCCATGCCGCCCGACTGCACCGAAAAGCTCGGAAAGGCATCGGCATAAAGCGGGAACTTCTCCTGTAGCCCCTTCACGACGTCCTGGTCTTCGAAGAAGAGAACCGTGCCGGCGCCAGCGGCAAAAGCATTCATCTTGGCGTCGGTCGACGCGAAGTTCTCGGCGGGCACCATTTTCCGCAGGATCTCCTTGGTGAGAGACCAAAACTTTTCGCTCTCCTTGCCGAACAGGATCACGGCGCGTGAACTCTGCGAGTTGAACGAGGACGGCGTGTGCTTGATCGCGTCCTGGATCAGCCTGACGATCTCCTGCTGAGTGCCGGGCAGCTCTTTGCCCAGGGCATACTGAGTCCGGCGCGTCTTGATGTGCTCGAGAAACGTTTTCGACATGGATGAGCCTTGCTTGTGGAGTTGCACTGAAAACCTTCCGATTGTGCTGTCAGGGTTTGTCATGACGCTCGCTGAAGGAGGCGATGACCCCCTCAGCGGCGCTTTTGAAGCGTTCGCTTGACCCCTGAACGCCTTCGCTCTGGCGGCTGATCCGGGCGCCCTCGTGCAGCAGCATCAGCGTGTCGGCGGCAAGATCGGGACGGCTCAAGCCTGCCCTCTGGCACAGCTCCACGAGATACTCACGGAACCGCTTCTTGCCGTCCTCGATGATCCGCCGGACCGGATGATCCTCCTCCGCAAGCTCCACGGCGGCATTGGCCATGGCGCATCCGCGTGGCTCCGACACGATCTGGCAGGTTGCGTGCTCGATCCAGGCCCGAAGCTCACCCATCGGGTCCCCGGCATGGCGGGCCGTCAACTGGTCCAGTTCCGCGAAGCCTTCGACCATCGCCTGTTGAACACACTCGGCGATGAGGTCGTCCTTCGTATCGAAGTGGCGGTACAGCGTCATCTTGTTGGTGCCGGCCGACTCGGCAATCGTCTCGACACCGACGCTCTTGACGCCGTGGCGATAGAACAGATCGCGTGCCGTCGCCACGATCCGATCCCGCGGCCGCGATGTGGCCGGAGCGGTCCGCGCTTCGCTCTCTCCTATTTTACGCGCCATGGCTTGACACAGGTGTGACCGGTCAGTAACTATCCAGATGTGACTGACCGGTAACACCCTGACAAGACCCTGTCAAGCCGCCGGTCAGCTTTCCGAAGGAAAAGCCGATGACGTCGCGTTATGCCGGCCAAACCATTGACGGTCTGCTCAACGACCCCATGACCCAGGCGGTGATGCAGGCGGACCATGTCGATCCGGCGACCGTCCGGGCAATGCTGCGCGGCATCGCTGCGCGGCTGCGGACCACTCCGCAGGATACGGCGGCCGCTCGGTCGACGGGAACCCGCGCTTCGGCGACGTTCCACCCGCGCAAGACCTGCTGACCGTGATCGACTTCTTCATCACGCGGCCGATCTTTGCGTCGGCCATCGCGGTCGTCATGGTGCTGGCTGGGGCGATCGCGTACGTCCTGTTGCCTGTCGCACAGTTTCCCAATGTGACACCGCCGCAGGTCGTCGTCAGCGCCACATATCCCGGCGCCAGCGCCCAGGTGGTGGCCGACACGGTCACGACGCCACTGGAGCAGCAGATCAACGGCGTCGAGGGCATGACCTACATGTCCTCAGCCAGCTCCAACGATGGCTCGTCGCGCATCACCATCACGTTCGATGTCGGCTATCCGCTGGCGATCGCCGCCGTCGACGTCCAGAACCGTGTCGCCCAGGCAGCGTCATCGCTGCCCGCCATCGTCAACCAGGCCGGCGTGACGATCAAAAAGCAAAATCCCAACTTCGTCATGATCGTCAATCTGACGTCACCAGACGGGTCGGTCGATCCGGTGACGTTGAGCAACTACGCCTACCTGCAGGTGGTCGACCCGCTGAAGCGCCTCGCCGGTGTGGGCGATGTGCAGATGTTCGGCGAACGGCGCTACTCGATGCGCATCTGGCTCGACGCCGACAAGCTCGCCACTCTCGGTATCACGGCCATCGACGTCCAGAACGCCATCGCCGAGCAGAACGTGCAGGTCGCGGCCGGCAAGATCGGGCAATCACCGGCGCCGGCCGGCACCAGCTTCGAGGTCCAGGTCAATGCCGTCGGCCGGCTGAGCGATGCCGCCGAGTTCGGCAACATCGTCGTGCGCGCCAACCCCGTCGCCGGTTCCGTCGTGCACCTGCGCGATGTCGCCCGGATCGAGCTGGGCGCCCTGCTCTACAACTCCACTGCCTTTCTCAACAAGGATCCCACCGTCATCGTCGCCGTTTTCCAGATGCCGGGTTCAAACGCCCTGGAGCTGCAGAAGCGGGTCGAGGACAAGATGAAGGAGCTGTCGGGGCGCTTTCCGCAGGGAATCGCCTACAGCATGCACTACGACACCACGCGCTTCGTCTCCGCCGCCATGGTGGACGTGCTGAAGACCCTGGGCGAGGCGCTGGTTCTGGTCGTTGCCGTCGTCTTTCTCTTCCTGCAGAGCTGGCGCACCACCGTCATCCCCGTCATCGCCATCCCCGTATCGCTGATCGCCACGCTGGTGGTGATGCTGGTTCTCGGCTTCTCGCTCAACATGCTGAGCCTGCTGGGCATGGTGCTGGCCATCGGCTTGGTCGTCGACGATGCCATCGTGGTGGTCGAGAACGTCGAGCGGCAACTGGAAGCCGGACACGCGCCCTTGCAGGCAGCCCGCCTGGCGATGAAGGAAGTGACAGGCCCCATCATCGCGACCACGGCCGTCCTGATGGCCGTCTTCATCCCCGTCGCCTTCATCCCCGGCGTGGCCGGCCAGCTCTACAACCAGTTCGCGCTGACGGTCGCCATCTCCGTGGCCATCTCGGCGTTCAATTCCCTGACCCTGAGCCCGGCCCTGGCGGCGGCCTATCTTCGCCATCGGCCACAGACCGGCTTCGCGCCATTTGTCTGGTTCAACCGAGGGTTCCACTGGCTGGCGCACACCTACGCCGCATCCGTGCGCGGGCTGATCCGGCTGCGCTGGATGCTGCTGGGCCTGTTCGCGGCGGGACTGGCCGCCACCTACCTGATATCGACCCGCATACCGACAGCGTTCCTGCCGGTCGAGGACCAGGGCTACTTCTTCGCGATCGTCCAGCTGCCGGATGGCGCGTCGCTGGAGCGCACCGACGCCGTCACCGCGCAAGTCCGCGACACGCTTCTGAAAACGCCGGGTGTCGACAACGTCATTGCCATCAGCGGCTTCAACTTCCTGACGTTTGCGAACCAGTCGAACGCGGCGGCGCTGTTTGCCATCCTCAAACCCTGGTCCGAACGTGGCGCCGGCCTGGGCGCCACCGACATCGTCAATGCGGTGCGCCCGACGCTTTTCGGCAATCCCGACGCGCTCGTCCTGGCGTTCGAGCCGCCGTCCATTCAAGGGCTGGGCACGACGGGCGGTTTCGAATTTCAGGTCGAGGACCTGAGCGGGCGCGGCGCCCGGGCCGTGAACGACGCAACGCAAGCCCTGCTGGCGGAAGCCCGCAAGCAGCCCGAGCTCAATCCGCAGACATTGTTCACGACCTTCTCGACGTCGACGCCGCAATACACGTACGACTTCGATCGCAACAAGGCAAAGCTGCTGGGCCTCAACCTGCCGGACGTCTTCAGCACGCTGCAGATCTATCTCGGCTCGCTCTACGTCAATGACTTCAACCTGTTCGGCCGCACCTTCCGCGTCACGCTGCAGGCCGACAAGGGATCCCGCGCCGACGCCAGCGACCTGACCCGCCTCTATGTGCGCAATCCGGCGGGCGGCATGGTGCCGCTGAGCACGCTCGGCACGTTGAAGCCCGTCGTGGGGCCGGAGACCGTGACCCACTACAACAACTACGGGTCGGCCCTGATCAACGGCAATGCCGCACCGGGATACAGCTCCGGACAGGCCATCCTGGCGATGCAACGCGCGGCGGCGATCGCGCTGCCGAACGACTTCAGTTTCGAATGGACCGGCATCACGTACCAGGAAATCAAGGCCGGCTCGGTCGCGGGCCTGGTGTTCGGCGTCGCCATCGTCTTCGTGTTCCTGATCCTGGCGATGCAGTACGAGAGCTGGTCCATGCCGTTCATGGTGCTGCTGTCGGTGCCGCTGGCGCTGTTCGGGGCGCTGACCGCCATCTGGCTGCGCGGCATGCAGATGGATGTCTACTCGCAGATCGGCTTCGTGATGCTGATAGGCCTTGCCGCCAAGAACGCGATCCTGATCGTCGAGTTCGCGCGGCGCCGCCGCGAGGACGGGCTGAGCATCATCGATGCCGCTACGGAGGCCGCGCGGCTGCGCCTGCGGCCGATCCTGATGACGGCGTTCGCCTTCATCCTGGGTGTGATCCCGCTGATGCTGGCAACGGGTGCCGGTGCCGCCAGCCGCCAGTCGCTGGGCACGGCCGTGTTCGGCGGCATGCTCGCGGCGACCATCCTGACGCTCGTTTTCGTGCCGGTGTTCTACGCGATGATCGAACGGTGGCGGGAAGGCCGTGCGAGCGCCAGGACCGAGGCGCCTGCATCCACCGATATCGCCGACGAAAAGCTGCATCCCGGACCGCTGCCTCACTCTGGCGCGGCCGACTAGAGGAGCTCTCATGCGCCGCTGGCCCTGGACCATCGTTGCCGCAGGCCTTGCCCTGATGGCTGTCGCGATCGTTGCCGCCGTCCGCGGCGATCCGGACCGCCTGTCCAGCGTGTTCGGCCACACGGCCGCCGCCGCACCGCAGGCGGCGGCGATGCAGAGCATGTCGGTGCCCGTCACAGCCGTGGTCAAGCGGACGATCCCGATCTACCTCGACTATACGGCGCGCACGGATTCGATCCGCAGCATCGTCCTGCAGGCCAAGGTATCCGGTTACATCCTGAGCCAGGACGCCGCCGATGGTGCCGACGTCAAGGCGGGAGATCTCCTCTATCGCATCGACCCGCGCGACTATCAGGCCGCCCTTGACCAGGTCAAAGCGCAGCTGCAGCGCGACATGGCCACGCTGGAGTACACGAGGGGCAGCCTCGAGCGGAACAGCGAGCTGATCAAGACGGGCGCGCTGTCCAAGGACACGTATGCGCAGAGCCTCAGCGCCGCTAAGCAGGCCGAGGCCGCCATCGTTGCCGACCGGGCAGCCATCCAGGCGGCCGAGATCAATCTCGCCTACACCGAGATCCGGGCGCCGTTTTCGGGCCGCCTCGGCCGCAACCAGGCACCGATCGGAACCCTGGTGAATGTCGGCGGCTCGGCGCTCAACACCCTGGTCCAGATCAGCCCCATCTATGTCACCTTCACGCCCAGCGAGGGTGATCTCACGCTGATTCGCCAGGCCGCCAGCGCCGGTCCCATCACCGTGGAGGTCACCGTGCCGGGCGATCCGGGGCCGGCCCGCACGGGGGCGGTCACCTTCATCGACAACACCGTCG
>DATEIF010000121.1:0-2300 GCA_035279205.1 Vineibacter sp. | reverse complement strand
CTCACCGCCGGCGTTCCACACCTACGACGAGCTGCCGAAGGTGTCGGCGGCGGCGCACCACTGAACCGATCGGCGCCGCGCTTCGGCGCGGCGCCGACGCCTTGAGACCGCAAGAAGATCATGACCGACGTGCCGGCCCCGACCATGGATACCGCTGACGCCCTGATGCAGCCGGGCGTTTCGCGCGTGTCAGACTATGTCGCACTGCTCAAGCCGCGCGTCATGTCGCTGGTCGTGTTCACCGGACTCGTCGGCCTGTGGCTGGCGCCCGGCCACATCCATCCGCTGCTGGCGGCCGTTGCCGTGGCGGCGATTGCCATCGGTGCCGGCGCGTCCGGTGCCATCAACATGTGGTACGACCGCGATATCGACACCATCATGACGCGCACGCGTGGGCGGCCGATCCCGGCTGGCGTCGTGGCGCCTGATGATGCGCTGGGCTTCGGCGTGCTGCTGTCGATCTTCTCGGTGGCCCTGATGTCGGTGGCGACCAACGCCGTTGCCGCCGGCCTGCTGGCCTTCACCATCGCGTTCTACGTGTTCGTCTACACCGTGTGGCTCAAGCGCCGCACGCCGCAGAACATCGTGATCGGCGGCGCCGCCGGCGCCTTGCCGCCGATGATCGGCTGGGCCGCGGTCACGGGTGACGTGTCCTGGGCGTCGCTGTCTCTGTTTCTGCTGATCTTCATGTGGACGCCGCCGCACTTCTGGGCGCTGTCGCTGTTCTGCAACGACGACTATCGCCGTGCCGGCGTGCCCATGCTGCCGGTGGTGGCGGGCGTGGCGACGACCAAGCGCCACATGGTCGCCTATACCGTGGCGCTGCTGCCGATCGGCCTGCTGCCGACCCTGACCGGCGTGGTGGGCTGGGGCTACGGCGTGTTCTCGGTCGTGGCCGGGCTGGCGTTCCTCGGTCACGCGCTGCGGGTGTGGCGCGCCGCCGACGCGGATGTCGCGCCGGCACGCGCCATGTTTCGCTTCTCGCTGGCCTATCTCTTCCTGCTGTTCGTGGCCATGGTCGCGGACCGCCTGCTGCTGGGCTGAGGACGGGGATGGCGATGGCTGACCGTCACACCGGCAAGTCGCATTTGAGCGAGCGGCACGTCAAGCAGCGCGCCAAGAACTGGATCGTGCTGCTGACGATCATCGGCATCTGCATCCTGTTCTTCGCGATTACCATCGTCCGTTTCGGGGACGCGGGCGTCTTTCCGGGAGCGCCGCCGCGATGAGCACCGACGACGTCGATCGCGCCGCGTTGGCGCGCCGCAATCGCCGGCTCGCCGGCGGCGTATTCGTGATCGTGGCCGGCATGGTGGGCATGGCCTATGCCGCCGTGCCGCTGTACGACATGTTCTGCCGGGCTACCGGCTTCGGCGGCACGACCCAGGTCGCGGCCAGCGGTCCGGGACGTGTGCTGGACCGCCAGGTAACCGTGCGTTTCGATGCCAGCCGCGACGGCAACCTGCCCTGGAAGTTCGAGCCGCTGCAGCGCGAGGTCAAGGTCAAGCTGGGCGAGGAGAAGCTGGTCTTCTACCGCGCGACCAACCAGTCGCAGCGCCCGATCGTCGGTACGGCGACCTATAACGTCACGCCCGACATCGCCGGCTCCTGGTTCAACAAGATCCAGTGCTTCTGCTTTACCGAGCAGCTGCTGATGCCGGGCGAGTCGGTCGAGATGCCGGTGACGTTCTTCGTCGATCCCGACATGGCGAAGGACCACAAATACGACGGGGTGAGAACGATCACTCTGTCCTACACGTTTTTCGAGGCCAAGACCGAGCGCGCCAAGGAACTGCTGGAAAGGGCGCTGAAGCCGCAAAAGCCGCTGACGCCGGGTGTCGGCGAAGCGCCTGGCGGCAACGGTCCGGGGGACAAGAGGAAGGGTGGATAAGATGGCTGCTGCCGAACACGCCGAGCACAAGCATCCCTATCATCTGGTCGATCCCAGCGTCTGGCCGCTGATCGGGTCGATCGGTGGTATTGCATTGGCCTTCGGTGCCGCCCTGTTCATGCATCCCGACATGTTCGGCGAGGCGAACAAGGCCAGCATCGCCGCGTTGGGGCCGTGGAAGATCGCGCCCGGGTTGCTGATCATCCTGACCACCATGTGGTTCTGGTGGAAGGACGTGATCCGCGAGTCGCGTACCTACCACACGCCGGTGGTGCAGCTCGGCCTGCGCTACGGCATGATCCTGTTCATCTCCTCGGAGGTGTTCTTCTTCCTGGCCTTCTTCTGGGCCTTCTTCGATGCCTCGCTCTATCCCGGCGCCGCCAACATGCCGGGTCGCGCGGAATTCACC
>DATEIF010000120.1:0-16299 GCA_035279205.1 Vineibacter sp. | reverse complement strand
GCACCGTTGACACACCGATGCTGCGCGTTTTCGTCGCCCGTCCGGACAGCGCAGGACCGCCGCCCAACGACATCGAGGCGCTGGTTCAGCAGCGCGGCGGTCTCAATCCGCTCGGGCGCCCGGCCCAGCCGGAGGAGATCGCGAATGCCGCCCTGTTCCTGCTATCGGACGAGGCCTCGTTCGTGACCGGTGTCGCGTTGCCGGTCGATGGTGGCGCCACCGCCTGATGCACGTGAGGAGGCTGATATACAGGAGCCGCTGCTGTATGAGACGGCACCCGTCGGCGAAACCGTAGGGCCGTTCATTTATGTCATCCCCGAGGATTTCAACCGGCAGCGGCTGGCGTCGTATGCCATCGATGACGCTTCGTTCCTGGAAGCGCCGGGCGGCCGGGCGTATGCGGAGCCGAGCTTTCTATGCGGCCAGCATTCCTGGGTCATGCGCCAGCGCTTTTCGTGGAGCGGCAGCGTCCATGCGAAGTGCGACATCGCCTACCTCAAGCCGGTCCATGTCGGGTCTACGATCCATGTGACCGGTCAGATCTCCGGCAAGTACGAGCGCCGGGGCGGGCGATACGTCATCTTCCAGCTGCAGACCACGGATGACCATGGCGAGCCGCTGTGCCGCGTCGAAAACGCGATGCTGCTGAACTTCCGTGACGTGATCGTGTTGCGCAATCCGCGCGACGGAAGCCGAGCGTCGGCAGAACCGCAGCAAACGGGGACATCGGGCACCGCAGCTAATTCCCAACAGGTCCTGTCGCTCGGACCCAAAACGCTGCGGCGCGAGGACATCCTGGGTTTCTTCCAGGCCGAAGAAAGGGTGTATGGCCCGCATCCCAGTATCCACAACGACGACTCCATCGCGCGAGCGGCCGGGCTTTCCGACATCATCGCGCCCGGCCGCTATTCCATTGGACTGCTGAATTGCCTGTTCGCCAGGACTTTTGGCCTACGATGGCTGCACGGCGCACGATATTCGGTGTCGTTCCGGCAAAATCTCCTGCCCGGTATCGTGGTGCAGGTGGAGGCAAGCCCAGATGGTGCTGCGGTTGGGGACGACATCACGTGCTTCACCATCGGTAGCCGCGATGTCTCGGCCGGCCGAACGATCCTTTCGGGTACGGCGAGTCTTTCGCTTCACGGCTAAGTCTCTCGCGACAGTGGAGCCTGACGTGCGCCCGGTGCAGGGCGACCGTGCAACGGTAGGTCGAGGCCTTGCCGCTGCCACGGCAAATCGATAGATTTCCAACACGGCCTGGGGTGTCGTGCATCTGCGCGACTGAGAGCACACCCATCGAACCTGTCTGGGTCATGCCAGCGGAGGGAGCAGCCGATGAGCGCTACAGCGGCGCCGTCTTTGCGTCCGAACATCATCATCGTCGGTGCCGGCGTGATCGGCCTCTCCATCGCCTGGCGTCTCGCCCAGGCGGGTGCCGCCGTGACTCTGTACGACAAAGGCAAGGCCGGCGGCGGCGCCAGCCATGCCGCGGCCGGCATGCTGGCGGCCTGCATCGAGGCCGAGCCCGGCGAGGGCCATCTGCTGGCGTTGGGACGGGCCAGCCAGACGCTGTGGCCCGACTTCGCCGCCGAGCTGGAAGAAGCGGCAGCGACGCCGATCGATCTGCGCTGCGAGGGAACGCTTGTCGCGGCGCTTACCGAGGACGACCGAGCGCGGTTGCAGCATCAGCTTGCGTTTCAACAATCCCTGGGCCTGCCCGTCGAGTGGCTGCCGGCGAGCGAGGTCCGTCGCCGCGAGCCGCAGCTTGCGGCGGGTCTGATCGGTGCCCTGTGGAGCCCGCAGGACCACCAGGTCGACAATCGCCGGCTGGCGGCGGCGTTGCGGACGGCCGCTGTCCGTGCCGGCGCAACGCTTCACGAAGAGACCGCCGTCGATCACATCGTGCATGACGGGCAGCGCGTTCAGGGCGTGATGGTCGCCGGCGCGCTGCGATCCGCCGACGTCGTGGTTCTCGCTGCCGGTGCCTGGGCGCGCGCGGTGCATCTGCAGCCGCCGGTGGCGCGGCTGCCGGTGCGTCCGGTCAAGGGCCAAATGCTGGCGCTGCGCATGGATCCCGCCGCGCCGGTCCTGCGTCATGTGCTGCGTGTGCCCGACGTCTATCTCGTTCCGCGCCATGACGGTCGGCTCATCATCGGCGCCACCGTCGAGGAGAAAGGATTCGATCGCAGCATCACCGCCGGTGGCGTGCTGTCGCTGATCGAGGCGGCGTGGCGGGCGTTGCCTGTCATCGAGGAACTGGCGATCGACGAGACCTGGGTCGGCTTCAGGCCGGGCAGCCGCGACGACACGCCGATCCTGGGACCGGGCCCGGTCGACGGGCTGATCTACGCCACCGGGCATTACCGCAACGGCATCCTGCTGACGCCGGTCACGGCGCGCGCCATCGCCGATCTGGTCCTGCACGGCACCGTCGATCCGTTGATCCAACCCCTGAGCGCGGCGCGCTTCCAGGTGCGCCCGGCCGCGGCATAGGAGCTTTGCGATGGAGATTAGCGTCAACGGCAAGAGCGAGGCGCTGGCGTGCACCACGGTCGCCGAGCTGCTCGCTGGCAAAGGCGTGGAACCAAACGGCCGCGGCGTGGCTGTCGCGGTCAACGGGCGGATCGTGCCGCGCGCGGTGTGGCCCGACACCAGGCTCGCGCCGGGTGATGCCGTGGAGATCGTGCGCGCTTTGAAGGGTGGCTGACCATGCTCGATACACCTGCGGGATCCACCGATCCCCTGATCATCGCCGGCCGCACATTTTCCTCGCGGCTGTTCGTCGGCACCGCCGGCTATCCCAACCAGCAGGTCATGCTCGATGCGATCGCAGCGAGCGGCACGCAACTCGCGACAGCATCGATCCGGCGCATCAGCCTGGACGGCTATGAGGAGAGCCTGGTCGACCTGCTGGGTGATCGCGTGCACTTCCTGCCCAACACGGCCGGCTGCCAGACGGCCCGCGATGCGGTGCTGACGGCCGAGCTGGCGCGCGAGGCGCTGGAGACGAACTGGATCAAGCTGGAAGTGATCGGCGATCGCGAGCTGCTCTATCCCAATGTCGAGGAGCTGCTGCGCGCCACCGAGGAACTGGTGGCCAAGGGCTTTGTCGTCCTGCCGTACTGCAACGACGATCCGGTGACCTGCCGCAAGCTCGCCGACTGCGGCGCGGCCACGGTCATGCCGCTGGGCGCGCCCATCGGATCGGGGCTGGGCATCTGCAATCCGCATCTCATCGAGCTGATCTGTTCCCGCAGTCCGGTGCCGGTTGTGCTCGATGCCGGCATCGGCACTGCCTCGGACGGGGCGCTGGCGATGGAGCTGGGGTGTGCGGCGGTGCTCGCCAACACCGCGATCTCCAAGGCGCACGATCCCGTGCGCATGGCCGCCGCGATGCGCCACGGCGTCGAGGCAGGCCGTCTGGCCTATCGTTCGGGGCGCGTCCCCAGGCGCCGCTATGCACAGCCGTCAAGCCCGCAACTCGGTTTGATCGGTACCTGAGGGGGCCATCGTTTGGGGTATCGTCCCGGCTTCGCCGCCAGCGAGAGGGGCACACGTCGATGGCTGACCCGAACGACGACATCCTCGCCAGCATCGGCAACGCCGTTGCCGAGGGCGACAGGCGCTACGAGCGCATCGCCAACTTCACCTGGCCCAAGGGCATCCAGATTGCCGTCAACTTCACGGCCGACTTCGATGCCATGCTGCTGCGGCGGCTGCTCAACGAGCCGCCGATGCAGCTGGCCAAGGGCGAGTTCGGCGGCCGTGTCGGCATCTGGCGCCTGATCGAACTGTTCGACAGCCAGCAGGTGAAGGCAACGATCTTCACGCCGGGACGCATCTGTGAGCTCTATCCCCGCGCGGTGCGTACGGCCGCCGCCAGCGGCCACGAGATCGCCGATCACATGTGGGAACATCGGGTGCCGGACGATCCGGTGCTGGAGGCCGATCACCTGCGTCGCGCCACGGCGGCGCTGGAGCGCACCAGCGGCCGGCGGCCGGTCGGCACGCGCAGCTGGCACCGGCACGAGGCCTTGAAGCGCGAAGGCTACATCTACAACTCGCATGGCTCCGCCGACCACCTGCCGTACTACGAGTACGACAAGGACGGCCGCAACGGCCTCTTGAATCTGCCGTTCCACTACGCCATCGACGATGCGATGTTCTACAGCTTCGCCTGGCTCGGCAGCGGCAATGCCGCCCAGCGCATCACCGACACCGATCGCGTGATGGATTTGTGGTGGCAGGCGTTCCAGCAACAGTACGCCCAGGGTGGCTACCTCAACATCTGCATGCATCCGTTCGTGTCCGGCCGCGCGCTGCGCATCGCCGCGCTCGAAAAGCTGATCCAGCGCATGAAGGCGTTTCCCGGGGTCTGGTTCGCGACCTGCGAGGAGGTCGCGCGCCATTGCCTGCAGGCGTTTCCCGCCCGCCGCGCGGCGGCGTGATCCGGAGGACCCATCATGCCCTGGAAGGATCGCTACACGATTTCGGATGAAGTAGGCCTTGCCGATGCCGATGTGGCCTGGCCCGATGGACAACGCTGCTGCGTGACCGTGACGGTCAGCCTCGGATCAGCACCAGGCCCGCAAGGGCTGACCGCTGCCGACATGCGCACGCCCGAGGCCTATTTCGCCGCCAATGGTGGCCTCGAGCAGCTGTTGCGCGCATTCGACAAGCACCACCTGCGGGCCACGTTCGCGGTCCCCGGCGTATTGGCGCCGGCCTATCGCAGCCGCCTGCAGGCCTTGACGTCGGCCGGCCATGAGATCGCAGCGCTGGGCTTCCGACACGAGGACGTCTCGACGCTGGACCGCGATGAAGAGAAGGCGCGCCTGTCACGCACGACGGCGTTGATTGCCGATGCGGCAGGCGCGCGGCCGACCGGATGGTTCGCCCTGCCGCGACAGAGCGATCCCTTCGCGGGCGGCACCGTCAGCCCGAATACGATCGACCTTCTGATCGATGCGGGTTACGCGTATCTGGGCAACGGGTTGGCCGACGACATCCCGCACTGGTGGGTCAGCGACTTCGCGAGCCGGCGGGCGCTGCTGACCCTGCCGTACTACTATCATTTCGACGATCAGTTCTTTCTGCTCTTCCCGTCGAAGGGCACCGGGCTGGAACACGCCGACAGTCTGTACCGCAACTGGCGCGCGGAATTCGCCGCCCAGTACCGCCGCGGCCGGCAGTTCCACATGGTCCTGCACCCGCACCACAGCGGTTGGGCACACCGTGCCCAGCTCCTCGATAGCTTCCTGCAGGATATGCGAGGGCATCCGGGACTGTGGAACCCGACCGGCGGCGAACTCGCGCACTACTGGTCACGCACCTATCCGCCGGAGCAGCACCTCAAGCTGGAGCCCAGTATCTGGCAGGATCACGACGGCAGCCTCAGCTGAGGCGTATCCCTCTGGCGGCCGGCACCGGGCAAGGCTGCTGCGGAAATTTTCGGCCGGCGGCAACCTTTGCCGGAAAAGGCGTATTTATTTGAACGGCTTATGCACTGTCCGGAATTTGAACGCGGATCGCTGGCTGCCCCGGGCGCGACCATATACACTCGGAATGGCGTGCCGCTTGCTTGGACCTGGCCGTATCCTGTGTGCAATCGGCGGCGCACGCCGCCGGTGCCATCGAAGCGCCATGGTTCGGCGGCCCAATAGGTTAGCATGCGTGGCCGGCGGTGTTTCCGGTCGGAACTGGTAGGAGCGGGAGACCCGCATGTCGGTCGAGCCCTCGTCCTGGGAAGAACCGCGCGGCATACGCCGCAAAATAACGCTGGCGCGCTCGGGCCTGGCCTGGGAGGCCTTTTGGCCACGGCTGGTGCCTGTGCTGGGCGTCATTGGTCTGTTCCTTGCCGCCGCGCATCTGGATCTGTTCGCGGGCCTTGAGCCCTGGACCCATACGGCGATCCTGGTCGCGCTCGGCCTGGCGCTGGTCGGCGGCACGTGGTGGCTGTTCCGTGGCTTCCGCTGGCCAGAGCGCGAGACCGCGGCCCGCCGGCTGGAGACCGACAGCGGCGTGCCGCACCGTCCGCTGGTGTCGTTGTCCGACTCCATGGCGATCGGCAAGAACGATCCGTTTGCCGCCGCGCTGTGGGAGGCGCACCGCAAGCGCGAGGCTGAGCGGCTGGCCGCGCTGCGCAACAGCCCGCCGCGTCCCGGCGTGCCGGCGCTGGATCTGCGGGCGTGGCGCCTGGTGCCGCTGCTGTTGCTGGTGGTGGCCGTGGTCGTCGCCGGCGGCTGGCGCAGCGATCGCATCGCCACGGCGTTCTCGCCGGCCTTCCCGCCGCCGCCACCGCTGGTGGTCGAGCTCTGGGTGTCGCCGCCGGCCTACACCCGCAAGCCGCCGATTTATCTCGACACCAAGGACCAGGGCGACGAGAAGCAGCCGGTGAAGGTGCTGCGCGTGCCCGCAGGATCCAAGATCGCGGGCTTCGTCGACAACGTGCAGGGCAGCCGGGCACCGATCCTGAAGATCGACGACCGCGAGGTGCCTTTCACGTCCGTGTCGGGCGCCAAGTACCAGGTCGAAGCGCAGCTTGACCGCGGCGAGAAGCTGACCGTCATGGTGCGCGGCCGCGAACGGGCTTCGTGGGTGGTGAAGCTGCAGGCTGATTTGCCGCCGTCCGTCGAGTTTTCGCGCGATCCGGCAGCCACCGAGCGGCGCGAGACGCGTATCGACTACATCGCCGGTGACGATTTTGGTGTCGCCACGATCGGCGCGCGGATGCGCCTGCATGGCAGCGCGCTGACCGGCTTCGTCAGCGACGAAGATCCGCAATGGGTGACCATCGATCTGCCGCTGGCCGGCACTGGTCGCACGCGCATCGAGGATTTCGTGCGCCAGGATCTGACGCCGCATCCGTGGGCCGGCCTGCCGGTGATGATGGAATTGATCGCCACCGATGCCGCGGGCCAGCAGGGCCACAGCAAGGCGGTGCAGTTCACGTTGCCCGAACGGCGTTTCTCGCACCCGGTGGCGCGCCGCATCATCGCGCTGCGCAAGAGCCTGTCGCAGGATCCGCAGGGCAACCGCGTGCCGGCGGCGCAAGGGCTGCTGGTGCTGAACTCGCGGCCGAACGACTACAAGGGCGATCCGGTCGTGCATCTGGGCCTGCGGACGTCGGCCGCGCGCCTGGCCTCGGACAAGACCGGCGGGACGATCTCCGAGGTGCAGCAGCTGATGTGGGATCTGGCCTTGCGGCTGGAGAACGACGACCTGACCGACGCCCAGCGCGAGTTCCGCGACGCCCAGCGCGAGCTGAAGGATGCGCTGGATCGCGGCGCACCCGATCCGGAGATCGAGAAGCTGATCCAGCAGCTGCGCGAGGCGATGGATCGCATGATGCGCGAGTTCGCCGAGCGCATGAAGGATCCGGCCGAGCGCGAGAAGGCCGAGCGCGAAGCGCAGGAGATGGATCCCGACCAGATGATGAATTCGGAGGACCTGCAGTCGATGATGGACCGGGCGCGCGACATGGCGCGCAACGGCCAGCGCGACGAGGCCAAGCGCATGCTGGAGCAGATGCTGAAGGATATGGAGAACATGAAGCCCATGCTCTCCGATCGTCAGCCGGGCCAGCGTGGCCAGCAAGGCCAGCAGCAGCAGGGCCGCCAGATGATGAACGAAATGGATCAGATGGCGCGCCAGCAGAACAAGCTGCTGGGCGAGTCCGAGCGCCAGCAGCGCGGCCAGCAGGGCCAGCGTGGCGATCAGCAGCAACAGGGCCGCCAGGGGCAGCAAGGACAGCAGGGCCAACAGGGTCAGCAAGGCCAACAGGGCCAGCAGCAGGGTCAGCGCGGGCAGGGCCGTCAGCCGGGGCAGGGCACGTCGCCCGGCGACCAGCTGGGTGGCCAGCAGGAGGCGCTGCGTCGTCGGCTGGGTGATTTCATGGGCCGTTTCGGCGATCAGCCGGGTGACGTCCCGGGATCTCTGGGGCAGAGCGAGCGCGCCATGCGCGACGCCGAGGACGCGCTGCGGCGCGGCGACTACGACGGTGCCGCGCGGGCCCAGCGCCGGGCCCTGGACCACCTGCAGCAGGGCATGTCCGACATGGCCGAGCGCATGCAGCGTGGCCCGGGCAACCAGCAGGATCGCGGCGAGGTCCAGGAGCGGAACCAGGCGCAGAACCGCGATCCGTTCGGCCGCTCCGAAGGCAACTACGGCGACACGATCGACACCGACGACACCAAGGTGCCCGATCGGCTCGACCGCCAGCGTTCGCGGGAAATCCTCGAGGAACTGCGCCGCCGTGCCGGTGAGCCGGAACGGCCCAAGCCGGAACTCGACTACATCGATCGTCTGCTGCGGCAGTTCTGATTTTTCACCTCCCCACGCAGTGGGGAGGTGCCCCGAAGGGGCGGAGGGGATGCGACGAGGTTTCAGTTACCGAGATCACGTCGGCTCCCCATCCGGCCTTCGGCCACCTTCCCCGCAAGCGGGGAAGGGATGACAGAGAATCAGCCCTCGATGGCGCCGATGTAGGGCAGGCCGCGGTAGCGGCCGGCCTTGTCCAGGCCGTAGCCCACGAGAAATTCGTCGACGACTGAAAAGCCCACGAAATCGGCCGCCAGGTCCTCTGTCCGCCGCGCCGGCTTGTCGAGCAGGGCGCAGATCTTCACGTCGATCGCGCCGCGCTGGCGCAGCAGATTGCGCGCGAAAAGCAGTGTCCGGCCGGTGTCCAGGATATCGTCGATCACCAGCACGGAGCGCCCGCTGACCGGCTCGCGCAGGTCGCGCACGATGTCGATCCGGCCCGAGGATTCGGTGCCGGCGCCGTAGCTGGACAAGGTCATGAAGTCCAACGGCCAGTCAGCGCCGGCGCGCGCCAGCGCCCGCACCAGATCGGCGGCGAACACGAAGCTGCCGGTCAGAATGGGCACCATCAACGTGTCTTCGGCCATCCCAGCCTGGATGTCGCGCGCCAGGTCTTCAATGCGCGCGGCGATCTCCGCCGAGGAGATGCGAATGGCGATCGAGGTGCGGTCCGTCACGAGCATTAACGTGACGTGACACGGCGATGAAGTCAATTTGACGACGTGACGCAAGGGCACCAGCACCCTCGTCATCATGACGGCCGGCGGCTAAACTGGCTGAAATTGCTGTAGAAGGGCCCCGATTCCACCGTGGCGATGCTCCCCGCTCCCAGACTGAAATCGTCACCGACCGAGGAGCAGGCTGCCGTCGTCGATCTGACGGCCGTGGTGGTCGCCTTCACCCAGGACCAGCCCCGCGTGCTGGTGACCCCGGGCCAGGATCGCGCGTCGGCCGCCGACCGCCGGATGGCGCGTACCGAACTGGGAACGGCGGCATTGGACGCGCTGCCGTCGGGACCGCTGGAGCACCGGCATCGGACGCTGGAGGCCGGGCTGCGGGCCTGGGTCGAGACCCAGACCGGTGTGCGCCTGGACTACGTCGAGCAGCTCTATACGTTCGGCGACCGCGATCGCATGAGCGACGCCGGCGCCGGGACCAGCCGCGTGCTGTCGATCGGCTACCTGGCACTGGCCCAAGAGGTGGGTGCACCCAACGCCGGCGACGCATCCTGGCGGGACTGGTATCGCTATTTCCCATGGGAGGACTGGCGCCGCGGGCGGCCGGCGATCCTCGATCGCATCGAAAAGCCGCTGCGCCGGTGGGCGGGCGCCGGCGACACCAAGGTCGAGCGCGCCGCGCGCAAGGAGCGGGTGATCGTCGCCTTCGGACTCGACGGCGTTGCCTGGAGCGACGAGCGCGTGCTGGAGCGGTACGAGCTGCTCTACGAAGTCGGCCTCGTCGCCGAAGCGCGGCGCGATGGTCTGTCGATCGATGCCAAGGCTGTCGATCTGCTGCATGAGGGCCAGCCGATGGCGGCCGATCACCGCCGCATCCTCGCCACCGCGATCGCGCGCCTGCGCGGCAAGATCAAGTATCGGCCGGTGGTCTTCGAGCTGATGCCATCCGGCTTCACCTTGCTGCAGCTTCAGCGTGCCGTCGAAGCGCTGGCCGGCGTGCGTCTGCACAAGCAGAACTTCCGCCGCCTGGTGGAGCAGCAAGGCCTGGTCGAGGAGACCGGGCACATCATCACGGCCACCGGCGGCCGGCCGGCGCGCGAGGTACGGTTCCGCGAGGAGGTCGTGCTGGAACGTCTCGCGCCCGGTCTGCGCCTGCCGATCGCACGCGCCTCCGAATAGCACCATGGCAGCCATGCATTAATCGGCCGCAGAGCCGGTGAAGCGGCCTTGAATCTGCTTATACTCAACCTTAGCATAAGTAGACCGGGTGACCCCGGTTTCTTTGGTCACCCGTAATGCTCAGAATGAGTATAGGAGAGCGCCCATGTCCGTCGCGATTTCTGCATCCGAACCGGCGGTTTCCGCCGACATCCTGGCCCGCGTGGCGCCGATCTACGAGCGTGTCCGCACCGTCATTCCGCCCTTCGAGTGGCCGGCTTTTGCCGAGGACATCGATGCCATCCTGGCGCTGAAGCGCGAACGCGACGCGGTGATCCTGGCGCACAACTACCAGACGCCGGAGATCTTCCATGGCGTTGCCGACATCGTCGGCGATTCGCTGGCGCTGGCGCGTGAAGCAGCCCGTACCAGCGCATCGGTGATCGTGCTGTGCGGCGTGCACTTCATGGCCGAGACCGCCAAGCTGCTCA
The DNA here is from genome assembly GCA_035279205.1 of Vineibacter sp. GTDB lineage: Bacteria > Pseudomonadota > Alphaproteobacteria > Reyranellales > Reyranellaceae > Vineibacter. The sequence continues at coordinate 5,654 of DATEIF010000120.1, read as the reverse complement.
ATCCCGATAAGACGGTGTTGATTCCCGACCTCGAGGCGGGCTGTTCGCTTGCCGAGTCGATCACCGGCGCCGACGTGCGTCTGCTGCGGCAGCGTTATCCCGGCGTGCCGGTGGTGACCTACGTCAACACGTCGGCCGAGGTGAAGGCCGAATCCGACATCTGCTGCACGTCGGGCAATGCGCTTGCCGTCATCGAGTCGCTGGGTGTGCCGCGTGTGATCATGCTGCCGGACGAGTATCTTGCCCGCAACATCGCGGCGCAGACCTCTGTCGAGGTGATCGCCTGGCACGGCCGCTGCGAGGTGCACGAACGCTTCAATGCCGAGGATATTCGCCAGCTGCGCGCCGGCCATCCCGGTGTGGTCGTGCTGGCGCATCCCGAATGCTCGCCCGAGGTGGTGGCCGCCGCCGATTTCGTCGGCTCGACGCAGGGCATGAACGACTACGTGGTGCAGAAGCGGCCGCCGCGCGTCGTGCTGATCACCGAATGCTCGATGAGCGACAACGTCGCCGCCCAGCATCCCGAGCTCGAGTTCGTGCGGCCGTGCAATCTCTGCCCGCACATGAAGCGCATCACGCTGCCCGGAATCCGTCGCACCCTGGAGACAATGACTCACGCGATCGAGGTGCCGGCGGACATCGCCGCGCCCGCCCGCCGCGCGGTCGAGCGCATGCTGACGGTGAAGCCGCGATGAGCATGCTGCACACACAACGCACCGGCACCGTGATCATCGGCGCCGGTATCGGCGGTCTGGCGACGGCATTGCGGCTCGCACCCTTGCCGGTGACGGTGCTGAGTGCCGCGCCGCTGGGCGAGGGCGCCGCCAGTGCCTGGGCCCAGGGCGGCATCGCCGCCGCCTGGGGCGCGGATGACGGGCCGGATCTGCATGCCGCCGACACCCTGGCCGCCGCCGGCGGGATCGCCGATCCGTCGGTGGTCGATCGCGTGACGCAGGCCGCGCCGGCTTGCATCCGGGACCTCATCGCGCTGGATGTTCGCTTCGACGTCGGTCCGGACGGCCAGCTGCGCCTGGGTCGTGAAGGCGGCCATCATCGCCATCGCATTGCGCACGCGGCCGGCGATGCGACCGGTGGCGAGATCATGCGTGCCCTGCTGGCGGCGGCGCGAAAGATGCCGTCGATTACTCTGGTCGAGGGCGCAGTCGCGGAGGAAATCGTCGTTGCCGACGGTGTCGCGCGTGGCGTGATCGCGCGTCGGCAAGGCGAGGCAATCCTGTTCACCGCCGATGCGGTGGTGCTGGCAACGGGCGGCCTGGGTGGTCTCTACCAGTACACCAGCAACCCCGTGACGGCGCGCGGCCGCGGGCTGGCGTTGGCGGCGCGCGCAGGTGCGACGTTGGCCGACCTCGAGTTCGTGCAGTTCCATCCGACGGCACTCGACGTCGGGCGCGATCCCATGCCGTTGGTGACCGAAGCGCTGCGCGGCGAAGGCGCTGTGCTGGTCGATGCGGCGGGCACTCGGTTCATGGCGGCGCTGCATCCGTTGGCCGATCTGGCGCCGCGCGATGTGGTGGCGCGCGCGGTATGGCGCAAGCGGCTCGCCGGAGAGCGGGTCTACCTCGACGCGCGCCAGTCGGTCGGTGCGGCGTTTCCGACACGATTCCCGACGGTATATGGCGCCTGTCACGCTGCCGGCGTCGATCCCGTCACCGCACCCATTCCGATCGCGCCGGCAGCGCACTACCACATGGGCGGCGTCGCGGTGGATGCGCAGGGGCGCAGCTCGGTGCCGGGCTTATGGGCCGTGGGCGAGGTCGCATCGACGGGCCTGCACGGTGCCAACCGGTTGGCCAGCAACTCGTTGCTGGAAGCCCTGGTGTTCGGCGGCTGGGTGGCGGCGGATATCCTAGGCACCGTGCCGAGCCCGGCCGGTGGACAATGGACGCGATCGCGTGATGTGCAGGCCGATGGTCCGCAGGACGCCGATGCGCTGATGCGGCTGCGCCGGCGGATGAACGCCAGCGTCGGTGTCGAGCGCGACGCGACAGGCTTGCGGCTGGCGATCGAGGAAATGAGTGGCGTCCGCCGGACGGCTACGTCTCGTGCGCTCGCCGATGCGGCACTCGTCGGCGAGCTGGTGGCGACGGCGGCGTTGCGCCGCCATGAGAGTCGCGGCGGTCACTGCCGTCTCGACCATCCGACCGCGGTGCCGACGCTTGCCCGGCGCAGCACGCTGACACTGCACGATCTGGCAGCGTCCGAAGCAATGCCTCGTCTGAAGGAGATCGTATCGTGAGCTCGCTGAATTCCTCGCTCGTTCCGCTGCCGTCGCTTCTGGTGGAACCCATCGTGCGCGCGGCGCTGGTCGAAGATCTTGGTCGCGCCGGCGATATCACCACGTCGAGCATCGTACCGGCGTCGGCCCGGGCCCGCGCGGTCGTCGCTTCGCGGCAGCCCGGTGTCGTTGCCGGCCTCGACTGCGCGGCGATCGCGTTCCGGCTGCTGGATCCCGCGATTACCCTCACGATCCATCGGCCTGACGGCAGCCGTGTTGCTGCCGGCGACGTCGTTGCGAGCGTTGCCGGTCCGGCCGGTGCGATCCTGACGGCGGAGCGGGTGGCGTTGAACTTCCTGTGCCATCTGTCGGGTGTCGCCACGGCGACGGCGTCGCTGGTCGATGCCGCGCAGGGCCATCGCGCACGCATCACCTGCACGCGCAAGACGACGCCCGGTCTGCGGGCGTTGGAAAAGCATGCGGTGCGGGCAGGCGGCGGCGTCAGCCACCGCTTCGGTCTCGACGATGGCGTGCTGATCAAGGACAACCACATCGAAGCCGTCGGCAGCATCGGCACCGCCGTCGCGCGGGCGCGGCAGGTGATCGGGCACATGGTGAAGATCGAAGTCGAGGTCGAGACCTTGGCCGATCTGGATGCAGCGCTGGCAGCCGGCGTCGACGCTGTCCTGCTCGACAACATGACGCCGGCCACGATGGCGGAGGCTGTCGCCAAGATCGCCGGTCGCGCCGTAAGCGAGGCATCCGGCCGCATCACGCGCGAGACCGTGGCGGCAGTCGCCGCCAGCGGCGTCGACATCATCTCGGCAGGCTGGATCACCCACAGCGCCGCGGCGCTCGATCTGGGGTTGGACTTCGAGAAGGGGTAGCCGTCAGTCCCTTCCCCACGCTCAGCGTGGGGAAGGTGGCCGAAGGCCGGATGGGGAGCCGACGTGGTCTATGTAACTGAGACCACGTCGGGTCCCCTCCGCCCCTTCGGGGCACCTCCCCACTGCGTGGGGAGGAACAATGTAAGCGAGGCGCCCGCGCTTCCCGGTCACTCCGCCGCAATCTCGATCGTCGACGCGGTCGGCGCATCCTCCACGCGGGCCTCGAACGAGGTCCGCCCCCGGGGCGGGATGCCGCCGGCCGTGATCGCAACGATACGTTCGGCAACGACCTTGCCGTCGGCATCCTTGAATTTCAGGCGCAACCGTTTGGCCGCCCGTTCGCCGCGGCCGACGTTGACGATATCCCCCGTGACGGTGATCACAGTTTTGCCATCGGTGCCGGCGGCGCGGACGATCTTTGCGGTCTGCTGATCGACAGCCAGGGTGGCAAACAGCTGGTCGCGGAACAGATAGACGCCGCCGCCGAGCAGCGCGATCAGGAACAGCGCGCCCAGCACCGTCTTGAGCCAGAGGGGCATTCCCGGATCGACCGGGATCGCCGGCAGGTAGCTCGTCTCAGGCTGGCTGGGTGGCCGGATGATGAAATCCGGTACGGGCGTGGGCTCCGGCAGCGCGGCAGCATTGCCCTCCGACACCGCCAGGCGCGCCTGCCACTTGTGACCGCAGCGGAAACACTGAACCGTCCGACCTGTCGGACCGATTGCGGCGGGATCGACGAGATAGCGCGCCGAGCAATTCGGACAGGTGAGTTGCATAAGCGAGAGATACCAGATGTATTAGCGAGCGGACTGTAGTTTACAAGCTCTTGTAAAACAAGCGAGACACGGCGAGATGACGCGGCTGGTTCTGCTCGATCGTGATGGCGTGATCAACCATGATCGCCCGGATTCGGTGAAGAGTCCCGACGAACTTATCCTGCTGCCGGGCACGGCGGCGGCGATTGCGCGTCTCAATGAGGCTGGCGTTCGGGTCGCGGTCGTGACCAACCAGTCTGTCGTCGGACGTAACATCATCTCGATGCAGATGCTCGAGCGTATCCACGGTGAACTGCGATCGCGTCTGGCGCGCGAGGGCGCGCAGCTCGACACCGTGCTGGTCTGCACCGATGCGCCGGATCGGCCCTCACCGCGTCGCAAGCCTCAACCCGGCATGCTGCTGGAGGCGCTGCGGCTCTTTCGCGCCAGCGCCGAGGAAACACCGATGATCGGCGATGACCTGCGCGATCTTCAGGCCGCGAAAGCGGCCGGCTGTCGCCGCGTGCTGGTCCGCACGGGCAAGGGCGCCGCGGTCCAGGCAGCCGGCATTGCGGCTGACCTGCTGCCCGTCGCCGTGCGTGCCGATCTCGCGGCGGCGGTGGATTCCTACCTGAAAGGCGAACTGCTGTGACGCGACGTGGGGCGATGATGACAGCTGCGGACCGTTCGTCTGCAGCTTTGCGGTGAGCGTGCGACGATGCGCCAAGCCATCGGGTCTTTCTTGTTCAACGTCGGCTTCTACGCACTATCGACCGTCATGGCGATCGTCGGCCTGCCGGTGCTGGCGCTGCCGGCGCGGGGCGTGACGGCGTATGCACGCCTGTGGACGCGCACGTCGCTGGCCTTGCTGCGCTTGACGTGCGGGTTGACGCACCGGGTACGCGGGCTCGAGAACCTGCCGGCGGGACCATGCATCATCGCATCGAAGCATCAGTCGACATGGGAGACGCTGGCTTTCACGCATGTGTTCCGCGATGGCGCCGTCGTGCTCAAGCGCGACCTGTTCTACATACCCGTCGTCGGCTGGATGATGTGGCGCGCCCGCAACATCGGCATTGACCGTGCTGCGGGACCGGCGGCCCTGCGCTCGATCCTGCGCGATGCGCGCCGGGCTCTGGACGCCGGCCGGCCGATTATCATCTTTCCCGAAGGTACGCGGACAGCGATCGGGTCCGACATCGCCTATCAGCCGGGCGTGGCGGCGCTGTATACGCAGCTCAAGGTCCCCGTCGTGCCGGTGGCGTTGAATTCCGGTCTGTTCTGGGGGCGACGCACGTTCATCAAGAAAGCCGGCACGATCGATGTCGAAGTCCTGCCGCCCATCGCTCCCGGCCTCGCGCGCGCCGAGTTCATGCGCACATTGCACGACCGGATCGAAACGGCGACACAGCGCCTGGTTGATCAAGGGTCGATGACGAAATAGTGAGTGACCGGGCGCTTTTTCCGAATGGTTGTGTGGATGAAGCTGGGGACAAGAACAAAAACACTGTAAAATTCAGAGCGTTGATAAAAGGCCATTTGTTGATAAAGGGTATGGTCGATTTCGAACAAATAGTGAACGATTCATTGACCGTTATCGCCCGCGCGACTAAATTTCAAGTTTCCAAAGAGTCGTAAAACCCATCTGCGGAACGAGTCGGGTGGCCGCGTTGCCGCGGTTCTCAGGCCCTCCGCGCAGGAGAGTCCGCATGGTCGGCACTGCAATGGCGTCGTCGCCGATCGCGAGCCGGATCTGGGAGATGAAATACCGCCTGT
>DATEIF010000119.1:0-2614 GCA_035279205.1 Vineibacter sp. | reverse complement strand
CCTGCCGGGAACGCACAGCAAGTGGGCGCGGGTCGAGGCCGGCCGCGTGGCGGCTTTTGCCACCTACATGACCGGCGAGCTGTTTGCCGTCTTGCGGGGGCACTCGATCCTGGGCCGCATGATGCCGGCTGATGGTGCGATGGTGCACGATGCTCCGGCCTTCGCCGACGGCGCCCGCGACGGGCTGAGCGGCGGCCATGAGCTGCTGCGCCGTTTGTTCGGTGTGCGCACACGAGGATTGTTCGGCACCCTGGCGTCGGATGCGGCCCCCAGCTTCCTCTCCGGGTTGCTGATCGGCGCCGAGGTGGGCGCGGCGTGCGCCAGCGGCAAGATCGGTCATGGCGCACAGGCAGCCGTCCTGATCGGCGAGGCCACGCTCTGCCAGCGCTACACCGATGTCCTGGCGATGGCCGGCATTACGACGCGTCGCGCCGACGACGATGTCACCCCGCGCGGCCTGTGGCGCCTGGCGCAGGCCGCAGGCATGATCGGGACCTGACGATGTTTCTTCCAATGGCTCCGCATGTCTCTCAGCCCGATTGATCTTCGCACGGCGCTTAAGTCCTGCCCGTTGATTGCGATCCTGCGCGGCCTCACGCCCGCAGAGGCACCCGCTATCGGCGCGGCGGTGCTCGACCAGGGCTTCGCCGTGCTCGAGGTCCCGATGAATTCGCCGCAGCCGGTCGACAGCATCCGGCTGCTGGCGGCGGCGCATCCGGCGGCCGTAATTGGTGCCGGCACGGTGATGACGACGACGGACGTCGATGCCGTCGCCGAGGCCGGCGGCCGCTTGATCGTGATGCCACACGCCGATCTTGCGATCGTGCGCCACGCCAAGGCGCGCGGCCTTGCCTGCGTGCCCGGCGTCGCGACGCCGACCGAGGGTTTCGCCGCCTTGGCGGCTGGCGCTGACGCGCTGAAACTGTTTCCCGGCGAAATGCTGACGCCGGCCGTGCTGAAGGCGCTGCGCGCCGTGTTCGCGCGCGACGTGATGATGATTCCCGTCGGCGGCGTCAGCGAGAAGACGATGTCAGACTACTGGGCCGCCGGCGCCGATGGCTTTGGCATCGGCTCGGCGCTGTACAAGCCGGGCGCGACGGTGACCGACGTCACCGAACGCGCCCGCGCTCTGGTCCAATCCGCCCGTGCCTTGCGTCGGTGATATCCTGGGAGCGCAGGCGTCCGGCCCGCTCATGTGAGGCGAAAGCCGAGCTTTCGCCTTGATGCGGGCGGAACGCCCGCGCTCCCAGGAAACTCTACCGCGACGATGCGTCCTCGCTGATGTCGTCGCGATAGGTTTCCGGCCCCATCCACACCGCCACCGCCGTGATCAGCGACAGCACGATCATGTAGAGCGACACGGCCCAGGTCTGGCCGCCGGCCAGCAGCACGAAGTAGGCTGCGAGGAAGGGCGCCGGTCCGCCGGCGATGATCGACCCCAGCTCGCGCGCGAAGGCGAAGCCGCTGAAGCGCCGGGTCGGGCCGAACAGCTCGGCAAAGTATGCCGCCTGCGGCCCGAACATGGCCGCCGTGCCGACGGCGCGCGCCAGGATGAAGGCGATGGCGATGAAGAAGGCCTCCTTGGTCCCGACCAGCCAGAAGAAGGGGAACGCAAGCGCCGCCGAAAACAAGGCGCCGAAGATGTAGACCGGTCGCCGGCCGATGCGGTCGGACAGCGTCGAGAAGGCGAGCAGGGCGACAAGCTCGACGCCGAAGGCCACCATCAGCGCCGTCAGTGCCGTCGAGCGTGGCACGCCGAGGTTGTTCACGACGTAGTTCAGGCCGAACACCGGGATCAGATAGCCCAGACCGTTCTCGGCGATGCGGGCGCCGACCAGGACGAAGAAGTTGCGCGGCTGGCGGCGCAATGCCTGCCACACCGGCGCCTTTTCCGGCCTGCGCTTGGCCATGGCCTTGGTGAAGACCGGCGTCTCCATGATGTTGGCGCGAATGTAGAGGCCGACCAGGATCAGTACGATGCTGACCAGGAACGGGATGCGCCAGCCCCAGCTCAACAGCTGCTCCCGGGGCAGTTCGGACACGATGTAGAAGACGCCGGCAGCCAGCAGGTTGCCGACGCTGACACCGATCGGCGCCCAGCTGCCCCAGAAACCCCGTTTGTCGTGCGGTGCGCTTTCCACCAGCAGGATCACGGCGCCGCCGTATTCGGCGCCGGCGCCAAACCCCTGGATCAGCCGCAGCAGGATCAGCAGGATCGGGGCCCAGATGCCGATCTGGTCATAGGTCGGCAGGAAGCCGATCAGCATGGTGCCGAAGCCGACCAGCAGCAGGGTAATGACCAGCATCGGCTTGCGGCCGATCCTGTCGCCGAAGTGCCCGAACACGAGGCCGCCCAACGGACGGGCGAAGAAGCCGACGCCGAAGGTCGCGAATGCCAGCAGCGTGCCTACGGTCGGATCGCTCTTGGGAAAGAACAGCTCGCCGAAGACCAGGGCCGCGGCCATGCCGTAGATGAAGAAGTCGTACCATTCCAGCGCCGAGCCGATCGCCGACGCGAAGATCACGCGGGTTCGGTTCTGTCCCTCTGCGGCGCCCATGGCGCCCGCCGTTGCGATGGCCATGTGTTTCCTCCTGATGATGGTTTTGTTTATTT
>DATEIF010000118.1:0-4395 GCA_035279205.1 Vineibacter sp. | reverse complement strand
CGTAGCCTTCGCCCACCAGCGAGTTCCAGCCGGTCATGACCGCAACATACTGCTTGTTGCCGGCGCGGTAGCTGATGATGCCGCCGTTATGTCCGACGCCATTGTTGTGCGACCACAGCTTCTCGCCCGTGGCGGCATTGTAGGCCGTGATCACGCCACGCGCGTCGGGCACGAACACGAGGTTGCCGCCGGTGGAGAGCAGGCTGGCCAGTGGCGGCTCGTCGTACTTGACCTCCCACTTCTTGGCGCCGGTCACCGGGTCACGCGCGCTCACATGGCCATGCGCCTTGCCGCCCGGCGGGTCGGTGAAGGTGAAGTCGGCCCCGATGTTGAGCTGCGCCATGGGCTCGAGGATCGGCGTCGTCTTGACGATCTTGAGGTCCATGCACCACTCGTTGCCGACCTTGTAGTACAGGCCGGTTTGCGGGCTGTAGGCACCGGCATTCCAGCTGATGCCGCCGGCAATCGCCGGGCACAGGTTCTTGTGCTCGCCCTCGACCATGTCGCGGCGGCCCTGAAGTTCGCCGGTCTTGGGGTCGATGCCTTTGACGAAGTTGATGTTCTGCACCAGCGGCCACACGTTGACGACCTTGCCGTTGCCGCGGTCGTAAACGAAGACGTATCCGCTCTTGTTGGGGTGCACCACGAGGTTGCGGCCGTCGCGTTCGATCATCACGAATTCGCCGACCGAGCTGTCGAAATCCCAGGCGTCATGCGGCAGTTCCTGGTGGTGGAACTTCAGCTTGCCGGTGTCGGGATCGAGCGCGATCACCGAGGTGGTGTAGAGATTGTCGCCCGGACGCGGGCCCTTGGTCTTCCATTCCGGGCCGGCCCAATCGTACAGCGGCGCCGGGTTGCCGGTGCCCCACCACACCGTGTTGGTCGCCGTATCGTAGGTGCCGGGCATCCAGCCACCGCCACCGCCGGTACGCCAGGAGTCGCCGCCCCACGTCGCCTTGGCTTCCTCGGTGCCGGCAACGGTGAGGAACTCCCACTTCTTCTCGCCGGTCTTGGCATCGACGCCGAAGATTGGCCCGCGGCCCGGCCATTCACCGCCCTGGGCGCCGATGATGACCTTGTCCTTGACGACCAGCGGTGCGCCGGTGAAGCCCACCGTCAGCTTCTTCGAGTCGATGAGCTTGGTGTCCCAGGCGACCTTGCCGGTCGCCATGTCGAGTGCAATCAGCCGGCCGTCGACCGTGCCGACGTACACATTGCCATGGCCCATCGCCATACCGCGATTGTAGGGCGAGTGGGTCTGGGCGGCGACCAGCTCATCGTCGAGCTTGGGGAAATACGACCATTTCACCTGCCCGGTGGCGCCGTCCAACGCGAACACGCGGCTGTACGAGCCGGAGTAGTAGAGCACGCCATTGGCCACCAGCGGCATCGACTGCAGGCCGCGGGTCGATTTGCCCGGGTGGTGACTCCAGGCAACCTGCAGCTGCTTGACGTTGCTGGCGTTGATCTGGTCGAGCGCGCTGTGGTGATAGGACCGGTAGGTCCCGTGGTACATCAGCCAGTCGCCGGGGCTGTCCTTGGACAGATCGACGTCGGCGGCCCAGGCTGATCCGCCCAGCAGTCCGGCCGTCAGCGAGACGGTTGCGGCCAGCAGAGATAAGCCCTTGTAGTCCGTTGTCATCGGCTTTCCTCCCCTAGTGATTCGTCGAGCACGACAGCGCAAGCCGGGCTGCAGCAGCCCGATTGGCGGCGATGTCGGAACGTCAAAACGCGAAAGCACGCGAACGAGAGCAGCGGCATTCACAACCGCTGAAGGACCGGACAAACCGGAAAACCGGCCCCAACGCTTTCAGGCTACAGGCCTCGCTTCACCGCGAGCGCCCACACGCTTCAATTCCTTCGTCGATGATCATCCGCGCTCGCACGCAGAAACGCTCGGATCTACGGATGCCGTCGAATAAGGAGGTGCCGTATACGTAATCATCCATGCATTCCAACCGTCAACAACAACTGATTGCACCCAAGCGCCGATTGGCGGTCGGATCTCCATCCGACCCCGGCGATACCGACTCACGCGGTGGTGAGGTGCAAGGCAACGCCGGCGGCTTCAAGGGCCGTCGTGATCGCCGGCGGCGGCGGCAGGTTCGTGGCGAGCGCGTCCACGGCGGCGAAAGGCTGGACGACATGGGTATCGACGCGGCCGAACTTGGTCGCATCGACGACAAAGGCCAGGCGCCCCGACCGCTGCGCCAGTACCGCGCCGATCGCCGCGTGCCACGCCGAAGGCCCCAGGAAGCCATGCGCGGCGTCGACGGCGCTGGCGCCGCACGCGGCAAGGTCGAACACACGCTGCTCGAGCGCGCGCAGCACGTCGGGCCCGACCAGCGTATGGGTCGCGGCCTTGACCACGCCGCCCAGCAGCGTCACCGAGCCGCGGCCCGTAGCGGCCAGCACAGTCGCGATATCGATCATGTTGGTGGTCACCGACAAGACCGGGCCGTGTCGTGCGATCTGCTCGGCCAGCAGCAGCATGGTCGAGCTGCCGCCGAGAAATACGCTCATCCCGGCCTCGAACAGCGGCAACGCGGCGACCGCCGCCTGCGTCTTCGCGGCGCGCTCCACGTCAAGGCGCTCGCTCACCGGTCGCCGCGCGGTCAGGTCGATGGCGGCCGGCGGCGTCGCACCACCATGCACCCGGCGCAGGTGGCCCGCTTCATCGAGGGCGCGGATGTCGCGGCGGATCGTCTCCTGCGACACACCAAAGCGGACGGCAAGATCGCCGACGGCCAGGATGTCGCCGCGCGCGATCATCGCCAGAATGCTGTGCTGACGCGCGGCACCGAGCTTGGTGCCGACCCGGGTCCGTGACGGTGGCGAGCCTCGCGGCGCGGTGTCCGTCATGTCCGCGACAACGCCTGGTTGGACGGACCGAAGTTGAGGTCGAGCGTCTGCCCGGGAAGCCACGGCACGTCGCGGCGCTTGCCGTAGAACTGACCCGAGGCGTGCAGGACGACGCACGGTGGATCGTCGCGATCGATGATCTGCAGCATCCGGCGGACAATCTCACGCCGCTTCTGGACGTCGAACGTGTCCTGCAGGCTGGCGCCGAGCGCGAAGTATTCGTCGTTGGTCCAAATCCCCACCTGCTTCGGCAGGGTCCCGTTGGGCCCGAACTCGCGCCAGGCGTGGCCGAGATGGTCGGGGAAGATAGCAGTCGATGAACTGTCGTAGATGGCGCGCACGGGCTTGCGCTGGATTTGCGAGAAGTTCTCCATCATCTGGATCTGCACGTTCAGTCCGACGGCCCGCCACATCTCCACCATGGCCTGCGCGCCGGAGACCTGGTTGGTGTAGTAGTTGTTGAGAAGGCGATAGGTGATCGGCTCGCCCTTGTAGCCGGCTGCCGCCAGAAGCGTGCGCGCCTGCGCCGGGTCGTAGGCGAGCGCCGGTGCGTCCTCGATGTAGCCGGTGCCGAAGCTCGGCAATTGAAAACCGTTGGGCACCGGCACGCGGTTGTCCCACAGCGACTCGACGAACAGCTTGCGGTCGAGTGCCAGGCTCAGCGCGCGCCGCACCCGTGGATCCTTCAGGACCGGATCGCCGGCGTCGATCGCCAGGTAGCGGACGTTCTGCACGGCACCGCCGGTGACCTCCAGGTGCGATCGCTTCTGGATGTCGGCGAACTGGTCGGGCGGCACGTCGGTGACAAGGTCGAGCTCACCGGCGATCAGGCCGTTCAGGCGCGCCGCCAGTTCGGCGCGGATGCGGCACTCGATGCCCTCGAACGGCGGGCGACCACCCCAGTAGGCATCGTGCGATGCCAGCACGACATGGAGGTCGAGCTTCTGCTCGACCAGGCGATAGGGGCCGCTGCCCACGGGTGCTGCCGCCCAGCGATCCCACGATCCCGCGGCATCGAAGGCGCGCTTGCAGACGATCTCCGACGCCCACGCCGCCAGGCGCTGTTCCAGCAGGGCGTCATCGCCTTTCGCATGGATGATCACGGTGTGAGAGTCGATGACCTCGACCCGATCGAGGCGATCGAGCGTCTGCATCGCCACGGAGCGGCCGGACCTGTCGGGGCCCAGCAGGTGATCCGGGCTGAACGAGAAGGCGACGTCGCCGGCGGTGAACGGACTGCCGTCATGAAAGACGACACCCTGGCGCAACGCGAGGCGCAACGAGCGCGCGTCGAGGCGCTCCCAGCGCTCGGCCAGCGCCGGCCGCAGGGCCATGCGGTTGCCATGGTCGAACGCGATCAGCGTGTCGAACATCTGCGGCACGACCCGCCGCGTCGCCGTGTGGTTGGCGAGCACCGGCTCGATCGCCGGCGGAAATCCCGACATGCCGACGATCAGCCGACGGCGGTTGCCGCTCTTGTTGTCGCCGTCCGCGGCACGCGCACCAGCCGTCGCGCCGGCGGCAAGGATGCCG
>DATEIF010000117.1:0-6587 GCA_035279205.1 Vineibacter sp. | reverse complement strand
CTTCACGGTTGAACCGCGGGTGCTGATCGACAACAACGCCTCCAACAACCACACAGTGCTGGAGGTGAACGGCCGTGACCGGCCCGGCTTCCTGCATGTCGTGACGCGCGCGTTGACCGGTCTCAACCTGCAGATCGCCTCGGCCCACATCACGACCTATGGCGAACGCGCCGTCGACGTCTTCTATGTGAAGGACGTGTTCGGCCTCAAAGTGGTCAATCCGCGCAAGCTGACTGAAATTGAAACGACGATCGAAGACGCCATTCGCGCCTTCGACGCGACATTCCAGCGATCCCCGCAATCGGCCCGCAGCACGGCGGCGGAGTAACTACCGTCGGCCTGTATCGACGGCGATCACGCCGCCGCATGGCTTGCCGGCGACTTCACAAATGGCATCGGTGACGGTCACCGCGACGATATCGGGGCAATCCACACCCAGCGGCTGTGACAGGTCGAGCTGCACCGTGAGATCGGCCGTCATGCCGGGCTCAATCGGCCGCTCGACGCCGCCGCGGTATCGCGATCGAAATTCAAGCGTACGGGCCTCGCCCGATTTCAGCGTGAATCGGAGCCCGACCTCGAGATAGTCGACCGTCACCGCCGTGTTGTTCACGGCCTTCAGGGACGGCACACACGATCCCAGGACCACCTTGTCGGCGCCGCGAGAGATTTCGATCCGGTCCTGTTGTTGTGCCAACGCCACGTTGCCAGTCGCGAGTGCCACCCAAGCCGCAGTGACAAAAGCCCGCCCGCCACGCACAGGCTACGCCGTTTCCATGCGCACCGGCCCGCTGGCGTCACGGCGCCGGTCCAGCATCTGCAGAATGGCGGCCGCGGTCTCTTCGATCGACCGCCGCGTCACATCGATGCTGGGCCAGCGGTTGCGGGCATAAAGCCGCCGTGCGTTCTGCATCTCCTCCTGAACCTGTTCCAGGTCCGTGTAGTCCGTCTCGGTATCCTGTTGCAGCAGGTGCAGGCGGTTGCGGCGGATCTGCACCAGTCGATCGGGGTCCGTCACCAGGCCGACGATCAGCGGCCGCTGAACACCCTCCAGCTCTTCCGGCGGCGGTACCTTGGGCACCAGCGGCACGTTGGCGGCCTTGATGCCACGATTGGCAAGATAGACGCAGGTCGGTGTCTTGGACGTGCGCGACGGGCCCACGAGGATGACATCCGCTTCATCCAGGTCGTGCGTCGACTGGCCGTCATCGTGCGCCAAAGTGTAGTGCATGGCATCGATACGGCCGAAATACTCGTCGTCCAGTGCGTGCTGGCGGCCAGGCCACATCGCCGTCTTACTGTGAAAGTGCACGCCCAGCGTGCTCATGACCTGGTCGAGAATGCCGACGCAGGGCAGGCCCAGGCGCCGGCAATGCTCGCGCAATCGATCGCGCAGTTCGTGATCGACCAGGGTGTAGAGCACCGGGCCGCGATTGACCTCGATGGCTTCCGCCACCTTGTCGATCTGCGTCGGCGTGCGGATCAGCGACCACACATGTTCGGTGGCGAAAACACCCTCGAACTGCACCAGGCAGGCCCGCGCGACGCTGGTGACGGTCTCTCCGGTGGAATCGGATACGAGATGCAGGTGAAAATTGCGTGCGCGGACGGGCATGGGTGTCGAGATCTCCTGGTTCGACGGACTCTACTCCACCACCGGCCGGGGAAAACACCAGCGTAACTGGATCGGCGATCCCCGCAATCCCCTGACTGATCGGCCGGCCGATTTTTCCTCCCGATCACCCGACCCGGAACCGCCACAGCTTTCTCACCTGTGCGCGTTCTTCACCCAGCCCCTGGAAAACCGCTGCGCGGGCGCGCCGGTGAACCCTTGTCCCCATGATTCACGATTCGCTGCGCCGCGGCCGTCCCACGCAACCAAGCTCGAATTGCAGCGCTTTTTCTGGACTCGTATCAGATCGCCCGCTACCTGCCCCCAGATGGCCGACCCGCTCCAATCAATCCCCTGCCGGCAGGGGCAAGACTCCCGTGTCGATTTGATCCACTGCACTCCCAGGTCCTTCTATTTCTTCCACCTTTCCTGATTCTCTGATTCAGATAAAGGAAGAGGGACAAACCCGTCGCCACCCACCCAGGGACAAACCAGGTGATCCTGCGCGTGCTGAAGGGCGAGCGCGTTGCATCTCCGCCGATCTGGCTGATGCGACAAGCTGGCCGTTACCTGCCTGAATACCGCGCCACCCGCGCCGCGGCGGGATCGTTCCTCGACCTGTGCTATGCGCCCGACCTTGCCACGGAAGTAACGCTGCAACCGATCCGGCGCTTCGGGTTCGATGCAGCGATCATCTTCTCGGACATCCTGGTGGTCCCGCAGGCGCTCGGTCGTAAGCTGTGGTTCGAGGAGGGCGAGGGACCGCGGTTGGACCCCCTGACGGGGCCGGCCGATATCGCGGCCCTGGCGCCGGCCGGCATCGAGCCGACCCTGCAGCCCGTCTATCAGGCGATCCGCCAGACGCGGGCCGCCCTGCCAACGGAAACGGCGCTGATCGGCTTCTGCGGCGCCCCCTTCACGCTCGCCTGCTACATGATCGAGGGGGGCGGCAGCCGGGATTTCCTGAAGGTCAAGCAGTGGGCCTATGGCCATCCCGACAGCTTCCGTCGCCTGATCGACACGCTGGTGCAGGCGTGCGTCGATCACCTGGCACTGCAGGTGCAGGCCGGCTGCGACATCGTGCAGATCTTCGACAGCTGGGCTGGCATCCTGCCCGAGGAACAGTTGTTCCGCTGGTCGGTGCAGCCCATGCAGGCCATTGCCCGCGGCCTGAAGGCGCGTCACCCCGATGTGCCGGTGATCGCGTTTCCGCGCGGCGTCGGGCCGGCGGCGCTGATGTATCGCCGCCTGCCCGAGTTCGCGGCGCTGTCCATCGACACCACGATCGGTGCGCATTGGGCAGCGCAGGAGCTGCAGCCGCACATCGCCGTGCAGGGCAACCTCGATCCGGCCATGCTGATCGCCGGTGGCGAGACCATGACGCACGAGGTCAAACGGATCCTCGGCAAACTTGCCAGCGGCCGGCATGTCTTCAATCTCGGCCATGGCATCCTGCCGCAGACGCCGCCCGACAACGTCGCCCGCCTGGTCGAGATCGTGCGCGCGTGGACTAGCCGGTGAGCCGCATCGCCGTCATCCTGTTCAATCTGGGCGGACCGGATTCGCCGCAGGCCGTCGAGCCGTTCCTGCGCAACCTGTTCGTCGATCCGGCGATCCTGCGCGTCCCTGGCCTGGTGCGCCGCTTTCTGGCGCCGTTTATTGCGCGCCGCCGCGCACCCACGGCGCAAGCAATCTACGCCCAGATGGGCGGCCGCTCGCCGATCCTGCCACAGACCGAGGCCCAGGCCGCCGCGCTCGATGCCGCCCTGGCGGCGCGAGCGTCGGCCTATACGTTCCGGTCCTTCATCGCGATGCGCTACTGGCATCCGTTCAGTGCCGAGACGGCTGCTGCGGTCAAAACCTACGCGCCGGACCGCATCGTGCTGCTGCCGCTCTATCCCCAAATGTCGACGGCGACATCTGAGTCTTCCGTGATCGATTGGCGACGATCGGCCCGGTCAGCCGGACTCGATGTGCCGACCCAAGCCATCTGCTGCTATCCGACCCAGGACGGCCTGATCGCGACCGCCGCGACGCTCATCCGGCGTGCGTACGATCCGGCGACCGAAAAAGGACCGGTGCGCCTGTTGTTCTCGGCGCATGGCCTGCCGGAGAAAGTGATCCGCGCCGGTGATCCCTATCAGTGGCAGGTCGAGCGCACGGCGCGGTCCATCGTCGACCGCCTGGCGATTGCCGATCTCGACTGGGCCGTCTGCTATCAGAGCCGCGTCGGGCCGCTGAAATGGATCGGCCCCTCGACCGATAGCGAAATCCGCCGCGCCGGCAGCGACGGCAAGGCCGTGGTGCTGTTCCCGATCGCCTTCGTGTCGGAGCATTCCGAAACGCTGGTCGAGCTCGACATCGAATATCGCGAGCTGGCGCATCAGAGCGGTGTTCGTGACTATCAGCGTGTCGCCACCGTCGGCGTCGAGGCCGCCTTCATCGATGGTCTGGCCGATCTGGTGTTGCGCACAGCGGCCGATGCGGCGTGTGCGATCAGCAACGATGCCGGTGTGCCGGCGTGCAGCGCCGACTTCAGCGCCTGTCCGCGGCGGGCAGGATCGGGTGCGACGAAACTCTGGACTCTGACGGGCGCCGCCTGATGCTGTACCTTGTGCTGAAGTCGCTGCACATCATCGCCGTCATCGCCTGGATGGCGGGCATGCTCTATCTGCCGCGGCTGTTCGTCTATCACTGCGACGCCGAAAAGGGATCCAAGCAGTCCGAGACGTTCAAGATCATGGAACGTCGGCTGCTGCGCGCCATCATCAATCCGGCGATGGTGCTGACCTGGGCGATGGGCCTGTCCCTGGCGTGGCTCAATGACTACTGGCTGCAGGGTTGGTTCATCGCCAAGATCGTGCTGGTGCTGGCGCTGTCGGCCGTGCACGGGCTGTTCTCGCGCTGGCGCCGCGATTTCGACGCCGATCGCAACACCCGACCAGCGCGCTTCTATCGCTTCTGGAATGAGGTGCCGACGCTGATCATGATTGCCATCGTGTTCATCGTGGTGATCAAGCCGTTTTGATGCTGCAGGCGAGCCTTGCGCGCCGCAGCGCTACCGCATCCATCATCACGCCGCTAGGATCGCGCCGCGATCGCAGGGAGAGGGCATGACGACGGCCACCGCCGATTGGCGCGAGCAGATTTTCGATACTTTGAAGGCACACGACATCCGGCAGGTCTACTACGTGCCCGACGCCGGCCACGCGACGCTGATCGAGGCGTGCCAGAACGCCAATTCCATGCGCGCGATCGTGCTCACCACCGAGGAAGAGGCGATGGCCGGTACCCTGGGTGCCTGGCTCGGTGGCGAGAAGAGCGTCACGCTGATGCAGTCCTCGGGCGTCGGCAACTGCATCAACATGCTGGGGCTTGCCAAGACGCTGCGCTATCCCATGCTGATGCTGATCACCATGCGCGGTGACTTCGGCGAGATGAACCCCTGGCAGAATTCGATGGGCCAGGCGACGCCCAAGGTGCTGGAAGCGACCGGCTGCATCGTCTTCTCCGTCGAGCGGCCAGAGGATGTGCAGCCGACGGTGAACGCCGCGGCCAACATGGCGTTCGAGGGCAACCAGGCCGTCGCTGTCCTGCTGCGCCAGAAGCTGATCGGCGCCAAGAGCTTCGGGAAGAAAATGAGATGACCGCCACGCTCCACCGCCGCGCCGTGGTCAAGGCGCTGATGAAGGATCCGACCGACGATCTGCTGGTGATTGCCGGCCTGGGCCAGTGCACGTGGGACATTACCGAAGCCGGCGACCGGCCGCAGAATCTGCCGCTGTGGGGCGGCATGGGTGGCGCCGTGATGATCGGCCTGGGCCTGGCATTGGCCCAGCCACAGAAGCGCGTGCTGGTGATCACCGGCGACGGCGACATGCTGATGGGACTGGGGTCGCTCGCCACCGTGGCGGCACAGCGGCCGGTCAATCTCGCCGTCGTGGTGCTCGACAACGAAAAGTTCGGCGAGACGGGCAACCAGGCCACGCACACGGCGCCGGTATCCGCCGGGCCCAGCGAGCGCGGCGCCGGCACCGACCTCACCGCCGTGGCGCACGGCTGCGGCATTGCCGACAGCGCCACGGTGACTCAGGACTCGGAGATTGCGGCGCTGGCGCGGGATGCACGCACCAAGGCCGGTCCGATCTTCCGCAACGTCAAGGTCATGATCGAGACCCTGCCCAACACCGTCATGCCGCCCAAGGATGGGGCCTACCTGAAGGACCGCTTCCGCCAGGCTGTGCTGGGAGCTGCGTAGCCGACGCCTGTCTCGCCGCCGCTCGGGATGACAGCGCGGTGCCGGCGGCGGATAGTCAGACGGTGTCTGACTCGTCCATTCTTCGCCTGCTGATCCTGGCGCGGGCCGTGCGTGCCTTTGCCGACGGGCTGGTGAGCGTATTGCTGCCGCTGCACCTGCTGCGGCTGGGATACGACGCCTTCGATGTCGGCGTGATCGCGACCGCGACCCTGCTGGGTTCGGCGATGCTGACCCTGGCGGTCGGCCTGTGGTCGGCGCGCCTGCCGCAGCAGGCCGTGCTGCTGGCCGGCTGCGGCCTGATGGTGGCGACCGGCCTGGCGTTTTTCAGCCTCGAGGCCTTCTGGGCCCTGGTGGTGGCGGCGCTGGTTGGCACGCTCAACCCATCGGTGGGCGATGTCAGCCTGTTTCTGCCGGCGGAGCAGGCGCGCATGGCCGATCTGGCGGCGCCCGAGCGTCGCACGGCGATCTTCGCCCGTTACGGGCTGTTCGCGACGCTGGCAGGTGCCGCCGGAACCCTGGCGGCGGAGGCGTTCGATCGGCTGGGCTGGCCGCTGGCGACGGCGTTCCTCAGCTACGTGGCAGCTGGTGTGGTGCTGGCCGCGATCTATGTGCTCACCATGCCGCGAGCCCACGCCGCGACCGAAGCGCCGCGGATCGGGCTGTCGCCGCAGGCGCGGCGGCCCATCCTGGTGCTGACGGCGCTGTTCTGCATCGATG
>DATEIF010000116.1:0-2098 GCA_035279205.1 Vineibacter sp. | reverse complement strand
TCCCATCGTGCTGGCGCACGATGGGCCCCTCCCTCTCCCGCATGCGGGAGAGGTTTGGAAGCCGGTCAGGGAATGAAGCGCTGTTCCCGCAGTTGGCGCAGGTAGCGCAGGAACACGTCCTCTGTGTCCATGGCGGCGTGGAAGCCGGCCTGCCGCGATTTCAGTGTCGAGGACATGTCGTCCCAGTCGGCCCGGAACAGGAAGTCGAGGAACGGCCAGTTGGCGAGCGCGCTCAGCGGCAGGTCTTGCAGCGCGTGCTGGCGCACCAGCGCTAACCAGATCGCGTCCGCATCTGGCATCAAGGTCGCAATCGGCGTGCTGGTCGGGCCTCCCACAGGCACATCGAAGAACGCGGCGAGACGCGGCCAGACATTGCACCAGCGGAAATAGTCACCGTTGATGATGTTGAAGTCCTGATCGTCACAACGCGGCTCTTCGGCCGTCCAGATCAGGGCGTCCGCCAGCAGGCCTGCATCCGTGGCCTGCGATACCGAGTTGAAGCAAGCCTCGGTGCCGGGGAAGTCGAACGGCTTGCCCAGCGCACGGCAGAGGCTGCCATAGGCGGCGAGCGACGTGATGAAGTTGAAGGGATAGCCCACGGAGATGCCGCAGACGATATGCGGGCGCACCGTGGACCAGTGCCATGCGCATCCAAGCTGCCGCTGCACGATGTAGTCGTGCTGGTCGTAGTAGAAATTGGCCTGAGCCAGGCGGCGATCGTCTTCCCGTGCGGGCGTGTGGTAGCGTCCGAGATGGCTGCCGTACCACTTGGTGCCGTGGACCAGCGAGACATGCGCCAGGTCGGCCGCGCGCGACAAGGTGCCTTCCAGCACATGGCGCAGCATGGCGACGTTGACGTGCGCCTCGTCGGCCGGATCGGCGCGGCCGGCCCGTGCCGCGTAGAAGAGATGCGTGACGTCGCGGCAGGCATCGGCGGCGTCACGGCATTGCCCAGCGTCGAGCAGGTCGACCGCGAGATGACGGTAGCTGCCGCTCGATCCGGAGCCCGCCGTGCGGGCGATGCCGATCACGCGCCAGTCGCCGCGGCCCAGGAGCCGGTCGACGAGATTGCTGCCGACGATGCCACGTGCGCCGGCCACGAGGGCGACCTTGGCGGAGGCCATGCTGCTCAGGCTCCCTTCGTCGGCACCAGGGTCAGCTCGGCGACGGTGACACCGGCCGGCTGCTGCAGGGCGAAGATGACGGCGCGCGCCACATCCTCGGCCGCGAGATGGCTGGGAAAGGACTGATAGAACGCCTCGGCGCGCGCGTCGTCGCCGTCCCACCGCGTGGCTGCGAACTCCGTGCGCACCACGCCGGGAACGATCTCGACGACGCGGATGCCCAGCGGTCCGCACTCGGCGCGCAGCGCTTCGGAAAAACCGTGGACCGCGTGCTTGGTGGCGCCGTAGGCGGCCAGGCCCGCGGTCGCGCGGCGTGTCGTGATCGAGGAGATATTGACGATGTCGCCCCGGCCGCGTCTCACCATGCCGGGCAGCAGGGCCCGGGTCAGCCGCATCATGGCCAGGAAGTTCACCTGCACGACCGCTTCCCATTTCGCGGTATCGCTGTCGTGGAAAGGGACATTGCCGCCGCTGTCGTGACCGGCATTGTTGATCAGGATATCGACGTCGGCGAACGGGCCGGCCAAAGCTGCGCCGATCCGAGATGCGGCGTCTGGTGCGCTGAGATCGATCGCCAGGCCGAGCACGTCGCCGCCGACCCGCGCGAGCGCGGCCAGGCGGTCCTTACGGCGGCCGATCGCCACCACCCGCGCGCCGTGCGCGAGCAGTCCGGTTGCGATCGCCTGGCCGATGCCGCTGGTCGCGCCGGTCACCAGCGCGACACGGCCGGCCAGTGGCATCGCGGTGCCGGTATCGCTCACGATACCGGCCGCCAGCGCGGCACGACCGTCGATGCGTCCGTCTGCTCGAAGGTGACCTCAACCGGCATGCCGGCATGAACGCTGTCGACCGGACAATCGATCACGATGGCCGGTATCAGCAGGCCTTTCTGGACATCGAGCTCGATGATGCCGGCGATATAGGGCGCCCGCGCCTGCCAGACGGCATCGACCGAGCGGCGCACGATGATCCAG
>DATEIF010000115.1:0-3427 GCA_035279205.1 Vineibacter sp. | reverse complement strand
AACCAAGCCTCCAGCGGCGCCGGACACTGGCCGCGCCAAAACCAACGCAGCTCTGCCGAGACGTTCATGGCGAGACGCCGCGGCGGTCAGGGCAGCTCCTCGATCTTCCCTTCCGGATCAACGAGGACAGAGACCTGCTTGCCGTTCTTTGTTGCCTTGGCGGCAATACCCTTCGGACCGGACTTGACGTCTTTGACGTTCTGGTAGCCGGCCTTTTCAAGGGCGAGCTGCGCGTTCTTCTCGGTCGGAGTCATCGTCGGCGTGCCGGCCGACGTCGGCGGCGGCGATGGCTGCGTCTGTGCCGATGCCGTACCCGCAGACACGGCAAGCAGCGCAACGAGGAACGCGGTGACGAGCGCCGTTTTCATAACACCCTCCGGGGTTCAACATCCGCGACAATTGTCGTCGGCGTCCATACAGAACGGGTGCCCGGGACGGCTGTTCCCGACCTCGCCCGGCGACGAGCAAAGTCAGCGTCACCGGAAGCGGTCAGCGCTCCGATCGGTACATGCGGTTCCCGATTGGAAGCGCGCGCTTGGCACGTGCCGCGAGGCACCCGCTCGTGCCGGGCTTCGCCAATGTCGATCTAGGGAGGATGGTGCCCAGGGGCGGAATCGAACCACCGACACTGCGATTTTCAGTCGCATGCTCTACCAACTGAGCTACCTGGGCCCGTCGAGCGCCGGCATCGTCGATGCACCGGGCCGCGGCGCGGTGGCAGTGCCACCGGTTGGCGGGCACGCTTATAGGGAACGAAAAATCCCCTGTCCAGTGGGCCGCGCCGGCTAATTTTTCGCGGGGCGACACGGCTTTCCGCTCATGGCTGGCCTGCCCAAAGCGCGCCGCCGACATCTTTACAAGGCTGGCCGCAGCCACGGACACTTTCACCAACAAGGCCAGTGCCGGAGGAAAATGCGATGACCAAGCGGCCGATCTCGGCAGACTCCCATGTCACCGAACCGCCCAACTGCTTCATCGATCACATCGAGCCGGCCTTCCGCGACCGCGCCCCGCGCATGAACCGCGATCCGGTCAAGGGCGACATGTATGTCGTTCCCGGCATGACCACGACCATCCCGGTCTCGCTGTCCTCCGGCGCCGGCCGGCCGGCCGAGGAGCTGAGCACCACCGGAGCCCGCTTCGAGGAGCTGCACCAGGGCGGCTGGGACGCCAAGGCCCGCCTGGCCGACCAGGACCGCGATGGCGTCGCCGCCGAGCTGATCTACCCCTCGGTGGGCATGGTGCTCTGCAACCACGAGGACCTCGACTACAAGCGCGCCTGCATGCAGGCCTATAACCGCTGGCTGCAGGGCTTCTGCGAGGGCGCCCCCGGACGGGTCTTCGGCCTGGGCCAGACGGCGGTGCGCACGGTGGCCGAAGGCATCGAGGACCTGCGCGCGATCAAGGCCATGGGCTTCAAGGGCGCGATGCTGCCGGGCTTCCCCGGCGAGGAGGACTACGATAGCCGCATCTACGATCCGTTCTGGGAAGCCGCCGTCGATCTCGGCCTGCCGCTGTCGTTCCACATCCTGACGTCCAAGACCGATGGCCTCGCCAAGCCGCGCGGGCCCAAGATCAACGCCTTCCTGTCGATCATCCGCGGCAACCAGGACATCCTGGGGATGCTGGTCTTCGCCGGCGTCTTCATGCGCCATCCCAAGCTGAACGTGGTGTGCGCCGAGGCCGACGCCGGCTGGGCGCCGCACTACATGTACCGCATGGACCATGCCTACAAGCGGCACCGGCACTGGCTCAAGGGCCGCGAGCTGGAGAAGATGCCCAGCGACTACTTCCGCGAAAACATCTTCATGACCTTCCAGGACGACTTCACGGCCTTCCAGTTCGCCAACCACGTCAACCACGAGCGCCTGATGTGGGCCAGCGACTTCCCGCACAGCGACTCGACCTGGCCCGACAGCCAGAAGGTGATCGCCGAGCAGACCAGCCACCTCTCGGCCGACGTCCGCGACCGCATCCTCTACGACAACGTCGCGGAGCTGTACGGGATTTCAGTGCAGTAGGTAGCCGGCACCCCGAGCGTCCCACCGTCATCCCGAGCGCAAGCGAGGGATCTCCCGCGAATGGCGCCCGGCGCGTTTTTCGCGGGGGATCCCTCGCTTGCGCTCGGGATGACAGTTTGTGTGATCGGGATGACGGTTTGTGCGTTCGGGTCGACAGTGGTTGCGCTCAACCCTTGTCGTCGTCGCTGTCGCCCGGCCGCTCGTCGGTGGGCACGCGATAGCTCTCCTTCAGCCAGCGGCCCAGGTCGATATCGGCGCAGCGCTTGGAGCAGAACGGACGGTGCGCCGGCTCGGCCGGCTTGCCGCAGGTCGGGCACTTGGCATGGCGCCCGACAACGCGCAGGGGCGGCCGGCCGCTCAACGGTCTCTCCCCGCGTCATCGGCGGGATCGGCGCCCGCCGCATGCGCCTCGTTGACCCGTTCGAAAGCCTCGATCGCCTGCGCCAGCGTCGGCCCGCGCCGCGCGCGCGTGAGCTCCATCAGCCCCAGCCGGGTCGAGCCCACCACCTGGGTCGGCACCGGGTCATCGACCACCCGGTCGGCCAGCAGCGCCTGCACACGGGCGCGCTCGCCCGGCGCGCGCATGTCGATGAAATCGACCACGATGATGCCGCCGATATTGCGCAGCCGCAGCTGGCGCGCGATCTCCTCGGCAGCGTCGAGGTTGACGTCGAGCGGCGTGCGCGGCCCCTGGCCCTGGCGCATCCCGGCCGAGCCGCTGTCGACATCGACGGCGCACAGCGTGCGGCCCGGCTCGAACAGGACCTCGACACCCGACGGCAGCACCACACGCGGTTGCAGCGCCGCCTCGATCTGGCCGGCGACGTCATGCGTGTCGAGCACGTCGCCGTTGGCGATCACCACCCGCAATTCGGCGCGGTCCTCGAAGGAGTCGAGCGTGCGGCGCACCTGCAGCGCCAGCGTCCGGTCATCCAGTGCGATCTCCGCCAGGCTGCCGCCGCGGTCGCGCACGGCCTTGAGCAACGGATGCGGTTCGGCCACCAGCACCAATGGCGGCCGCTGCGCCAGGGCGCGCGTGCGCAGCCCTTCCCAACGCACCAGCAGCGCCTGGCCTTCGCTCACGATCGCCTCGCGGTTCGCGGCGGAGGCGGCCGTGCGCACCACCCACCCGCCCTCGTCGGCGCCCACTTCCGCCACCGCCGCCAGCAGCCGCTCACGCGCCGCGTCGTCAATCACACGGCGCGACAGCTGGGCGCCTTCGGCGTGCGGATGGAACACCAGGTAGCGGCCGACCAGGCCGAGATTCATCGTCAGCCGGGCGCCCTTGTCGTCGAGCGCATCACGCGTGACCTGGACCAGGATCGGCAGGCCCGGTTGCGGGCGCTCGCCATCGAAACCGACCATGTCGCTGCGCCGCAGGAAGCCGGCGCGCGCCGAACCGATGT
>DATEIF010000114.1:0-2985 GCA_035279205.1 Vineibacter sp. | reverse complement strand
TCATCATCATGATGGGACTGGTCGAACGCCTGGTGCCGGCATCGCAACTGACCGAGGGCATGACCTGGGGCATGACCGGCGTCGGCATCGGCCTGGCCATCGGCTCGTCGGTTTCCGGCTGGGTGATCGACGCGCACGGCGCATCGCATGGCTTCTGGGTTTCGGTGGCGTCCGGTGCTGCCGCCCTGGTCATCGCCCTGGTCGGCTACCGCAGCCTCCGTGTGCCGGTTGCGCCACTGCCCGCGACGGCGGATCATCCGGGCGCGTCAACCAGACACACATCGCAGGCGTGATGGCTTCTCAGCCCGGCGCCGATGGAGGCCGCCGTGATCGACCGCATCGACCACGTTGTCATGAACTGCCGTGACGTCGAGGCGATGGCGTCGTGGTACGAGCGCGCGCTGGGCTTCCAACGTGAGGTGTTCGGGCCCGATCGGCGGACTGCGTTGAAGTTCGGACGCCAGAAGATCAACCTGCGGCCGACGGGTGCTGCCAACTGGGAAACGGGTGCCGTCGACGCGCCGGGCGCGCTCGATTTCTGCTTCATCACCGAAGGCGGGCTTGACGACGCCATGGCGCGCCTGCAGCGCCATGACATCCAGATCACGGCCGGGCCGGTGACGCGTACCGGCGCACTGGGGCCGATGACCTCGATCTATTGCCGTGATCCCGACGGCAATCTGGTCGAGATCGCGACCTACGACCGTGTCGCGGCACGGCATGCAGGCGATCGCGGATAGGCGCTGCTTCAGGGGAGCGGGCCATGGCGGAACTGCGAGCCGTCGACAGCCTCGATGTGCAGGTGCTGGTCGACAACGTGACGGACAATCTTTCCAGCGTGCCGACCTTCGTCGAGACGGAGTTCGGCTCGCTCGGCCGCAGACGCGCCGGCGCCTGGGTGCTGGGCGGGTCGTGCCTGTGTTGCGCCGCGCACGGCCTTTCCTGCCTGATCACGGTGCGCAGCGGCGGCCAGGCCAGGACCCTGTTGTTCGATTCGGGTCCGGAGGATCGCACCTTCGAGCAGAACGTGTCGCGCCTGGGCGTGGATCTCCACGCCGTGGAAGCCATTGTGCTGTCCCACGGTCATTGGGATCACGCCGGCGCCATGCTACGGGCACTGCAAATGATCCGGGACCGCAACGGCGGCCGCGAGGTCGCGTACTACGCCCACCCCGACATGTTCCGCAGCCGCGCAACCAAACGGCCTGACGGCTCCTTTTTGCTGATGGAGGACGTGCCCGGTATCCCGGCGCTGGCGGCGCATCACGCGAGGGTCGTGTGCACCACCCAATCGCAGGCGCTGCTCGACGGCATGGCCTGGCTCAGCGGCGAGATCCCGCGCGTGACCCCGTTCGAGCGTGGCCTTCCCGGCCAGCACCGCAGGACGCTCGACGGGCAGGGTTGGGAACGTGACGAGCTCCTGATGGACGAACGCTTTGTCGCCGTGAACGTCGCCGGCAAGGGGGTGGTCGTTTTCACCGCCTGCTCGCATGCCGGCGTTGTGAATGTCCTCACGCATGCGCGGGACTCATTCCCCGGCGTGAAACTTCATGCTGTCGTCGGCGGCCTGCATCTGGCGGGCGCGAACGAGACCATCATCCCTCAGACGGTGGAAGCGATGCGCACCTTCGACCTCGCCGTCATCGCGGCGGGGCACTGCACGGGCTGGCGGGCCATGATGGCGCTGGGCAATGCGTTCAGCGACAGGCAGCTCGTGCCGCTGTCGGTCGGCAAGCGATTCTCGTTCTAAGAAGCAGGAACGGTCACTCGCAGTCAAAGCGGAAGAAGCGGGCGGCGATGCCTTCCTGCGGTTGTACCATACGCAGCGTCTTGTTCTGCAGGTCCAGCCGCCAGTGGCCTTCGCGCGCATCGACCGTCTTGCCCCAGGCGAGCGTCCCCTCGAAGCGCTCGCCCTGCTGGCCCAGCATCTGCCAGATCGAGGCGGTGGTGGCCGGTCCGGCCGACTCCGGCGCTGATGGCTTGACGTTGATCGTCAGCCGCGTCCTTTCCCGGGCGGGATAGGTCCGGTTTGTGATGATGCCGTCTTTGTCGACCGTGACGACGATGGCATTCGCGGCCGTGCAGGTGAACGCCATCGTGCCAGCGGCTGATCCGGCAGGCGCCTTGGGCGTCTGGGCTGGCGCCGGCGTTGGGCCGGTGGTTGCCGCCGGTGGTGCCGGCGCCGGCTGGGGCGGTGGCGGCGCGTCGGCCGTCGGCGGAGACGCTGGTGCTGGTGCGGTCGCGGAGTCAGATGGTAACGGGATGGGTACCGGCGCGGCTGCGGCCGTTTGCGAACCGGCGTCCTCTTTCAGAAAGCGCGCGGCGACCCAGCCCTCGGTGCCCTTGTACCGGATACGACACCAGCGCTGCTGATCCTGTTTGCCGGTATCGTTTCGGCACTCGAGATTCGTCAGGCCACGCGCATCACGCGGAATCGAGCCAATGGATTTGGCCGACGATGACGGCTGTGCCCGCACCGTCAACTGCTTGCCGGCGCTGACGCCCGTCACGGCCCAGGTTGCCGGATCCGTGCCCTGTGCCTCCGCCGGTGAGCCGCACGCCAGCGCAATCGACAGCACGACGGATACGTGTGTGATGAGGGAATGGTAACGCCGCATGCCCAGGTCTTTACCTCATCGCGCCAGGCCGGGCGAGCGTGGCGCAGCGGGCGAGAGCCGACTTATCCCGCAATGTCGCACGGACGGGGTGCGCCACGACGCCTCGCAACCGATCGTCGGTGCAGCACCGATCGAGGCGCAGCGTCAGTCGAGGTCGGTCATCGTGTCAGGTCAGAACGCGCTCGAACGTTCGTCCAGCGCACTGCGGCGATCATGGCATAGGGCACGCTGATGTTGGTGCGCATCACAAGACGACGCGACATGTAGGACGGTGTTCTGCAGTTTTGCCGGTGCTTATTTGCTGCCGCCGCCGGCACCACCGCCGCCGCCGCCGGCACCACCGCCGCCGCCACCGGCACCGCCGCCG